>JAQBNY010000089.1 GCA_028288315.1 Mucilaginibacter sp. | reverse complement strand
CTTGAATGAAAGACTTAATAGAAACAGAGGTAGAGGAAACCGAACGAGCGGTTGAGCCCAAAACCTGGAAAGATATTCTTTGGAGTGTTACCAAAGTGGCACTTAAATTCGCGGTAACCTCTGTGTTGTTATATTTTGTATTTAGAAAAGTAGACTTTCAGCAGGTCAAATTCCGGCTTGTCCATGCTAATTACTGGTGGATGCTTGCGGCGCTGATGAGTTATTTTGTATCTATCGCAATTTCTTCATGGCGACTAACCAGCTTTTTTAAATCTATTCATCTTAAGCTAGATTCGCGTTTCAACTTCCGGCTATACCTGTTGGGTTTATTCTATAATTTCCTGCTTCCTGGCGGTATTGGTGGCGATGGCTACAAAATTTACCTGCTTAACAAAACATACAAATTGCCGGCAAAAAAAGTGTTCTGGGCAATAATGTTTGATAGGCTGAGCGGTTTGTGGGCAATAGGTTTAATAATTGTAGCCTTAATTTTTCTGATACCACAGATAGATATTCATATGGGTATCCCACTAAGCATATTTGTTGTAGGCTCAATTATATATTATTTTGTTGCTTATAAGTTTTTTAAGGAGTACACACACTATTTTTTTCAGGCGCATGTAAAAGCTGTAGCAGTACAAAGCCTGCAATTGTTAGCTATTGTATTTATAATGATAGGCCAGGACTTTACCGGTAAATATTCGCCCTATCTGTTATCATTTCTAATATCGGCTTTAGCCACTATTATACCAATAAGTATTGGCGGTGCAGGCGTGCGTGAAACCGTTTTTACCTGGCTAACTAAATTTTTCCCGATGGAAAAAAGCCTTACAGTTTTTTTGCCGGGCACGTTTTATCTTATTTCAATTATAGTGGCACTATTGGGCCTTTATTATGTGCTGCGCCCCAGCCGTTTAGAAGAGGGTTTAACCAAAGCCGAAGTTAATTTTGAAAAAGACAGTAAATAAGATATAATATTTGTCTTGATATTTTTAGCTCATAATAAAAGGCAATAGTCCTGCAATTTCTCTATTACAATCTTCATTTAACCAAACCTTATTTCCTAATTTTACGTTTCTAAAATAAACCTGAAAATTACCGGAATGAGCGATTTTAATGATTTTAATAACCCGCAGGTTGCGGCATTACCCCGCCATTTAAAACAGTTTATAGTTAACCAGCATTATGAACATTATACCCCGGTTGACCATGCTGTATGGCGTTATGTAATGCGCCAAAATTACAGCTACCTTAAAGACGTTGCCTACTATCCTTATATCCCGGGCTTGCAAAAAGCAGGGCTAACCATTGAGAAGATTCCCGATTTGCAGGATATGAATAATGCACTGGCTAAAATAGGCTGGGGCGCGGTTACTGTTGATGGGTTTATACCGCCGGCCGCTTTTATGGAGTATCAGGCTTACCGGGTACTGGTTATTGCTGCAGATATACGCCAGTTAAAGCATATTGAATATACACCCGCGCCTGATATTATACACGAGTCTGCCGGGCATGCACCTATTATTGCTGATAAGGATTATCATGAGTACCTGAGTTATTTTGGGTCGATAGGAGCTAAAGCCATGTTTAGCGCGCAGGATTTTGAACTGTACGAAGCCATAAGAGCGCTATCCATTTTAAAAGAAATGCCCGATGCCGATGAAGCCGAAATAAAAAAGGCCGACGATTTGGTTGCCTGGCATCAGAGCAACATGGGCGAACCATCTGAAATGGCCCTTTTAAGTCGCCTGCATTGGTGGACGGTAGAGTATGGACTGATAGGAACGCTCGAAAACCCCAAGATATACGGTGCAGGCTTGCTATCATCCATTGGCGAAAGCGCCAGCTGCATGCAGCAACAGGTTAAGAAACTGCCTTACACCATTGCCGCGGTAAACTATAGTTACGATATCACTAAAACACAGCCACAGTTGTTTGTTACACCCACCTTTCAAAATCTTATAGATGTGCTGGAAGAGTTTGCCAATACCATGTCGTTTCGCCGTGGTGGCGCTTATGGGTTGCAAAAAAGCATCGATAGTAAAAATACCTGTACAGCGGTTTATAGTTCGGGCTTGCAGGTATCGGGTACATTTACGGAGTTTGCTGCAAATGAGCAGAACGAACCGGTGTTTATTAAAACAACAGGCCCAACGGCTTTGGCTGTTAACAATAAACAACTGAAAGGGCACGGCAAAGATTATCATAAGGATGGTTTCAGCTCACCGGTAGGAAAGCTAAAAGGACAGGATAAACCGCCGGAAGATTTTTCTGCGGATGATCTGACATCAGCCGGTATTGAAGTTGGTAAAGAAGCTATGCTGATGTTTGAAAGTGGTATAACCGTATCAGGCAAAGTAAAAAGCATCCACGCCGAAAACGATAAAATACAGCTTATTACTTTTACTGATTGTACAGCAAAAGATAAGGCCGATAAAATATTATTTGACCCTGCATGGGGAGTTTATGATATGGCCGTTGGCGAAAAGATAACCTCTGTTTTTTGTGGCGCAGCCGATAAGGATGCATTTCTGGAGATAATCTATAAATCAGCCACAGGCACGCATCACCCGGAATATGACCCTAAAACTATAGAACTGCATAAGCTGTACCAGCAGGTAAGAAACCGCAGGCATAACAAGGGCGATTTTGGCTTTTTAGGGAATGTTTGGCTGATGCTCCAAAAATATCATCAAGACGACTGGCTGTGTGCCTTAGAGATATTGGAACTGTTGGATCATGAAGAGGTAGAACCGGCATTAGCCGCAGAAATAAAACAATTTCTTGAACAAAAAGCAGCAAACGAGCCTGAGTATAAAAAACTGATAAATGATGGGCTATATTTGATTAAGCACCCGGTAGAGGAGAAGTTGATTGTTTAATTACTTCCATTAAATTTGCGACTAACTATTTTATTCTCCACTCAAGGGGGTTAGAGGGCTTGATCTATGAATATTATAATAACTGGCGCAAGCAGCGGCGTAGGTTTTGAAGCTGTATTAGAACTTATATTATCTGGTAAGCATAAAGTAATGGCTTTGGCACGTTCGCAAGACAAGCTGGAACGTTTGCTGGAGATTGCTAAAGGCTTAAACCCCGAATGTGAAATATTTGCCATTGCGTTTGATATTGTACACGATGATTACGCCGGTTTACAGCAATTTATTAATGCAAATTTTGATGGGCGGGTTGATGTGCTGGTGAACAACGCGGGCGTACTCATAAACAAGCCTTTTACTGAACTTTTAGAAACCGACTTTGTAGAAATGCTGCAAAGCAATTACATAGGGCATGTGCGTATTATACAAAGCCTGCTAAAATTCATGGGCGAGGGCTCGCATATACTTAATATTGGCAGTATGGGTGGTTTCCAGGGCAGTGCTAAATTTAACGGACTATCTGCCTACTCGGCAAGTAAAGCTGCCTTACATACACTAACCGAATGCCTGGCGCAAGAACTGGTTGAGCAGGGCATAAGTGTAAATTGCCTGGCATTGGGTTCGGCACAAACAGAAATGCTGGAACAGGCTTTCCCGGGATATGAATCGCCAGTAATGGCGTTTGAAATGGGTAAATATATTGCCGATTTTGCTGTAACCGGCCACCGCTTTTTTAATGGTAAAGTGCTCCCGGTAGCGGTGACTACGCCTTAAGTATAGGTTTGGCTAAAGCCAATGCATCAATCGCTTGTCCCGTCCCATAAATGGGACGGCAATGAATTGCGCCTTGTTTCTAAATAAGCATTTACTTCATTGCCGTTGGCTTCAGCCAACGGATTGTAAAAAATTACTCTGTGGCTTTAACCGAACTCAACGCCTTAAACATCCTGAAATTCCTGTGTCGATTGCCTTTTTGTGCCCAGCAAGCCAAGGCTCATGATAATGCTTGTGCCCAATATCACCACAAATAAAAGCCCGGTGCCAAGTGCCGGTATTTTTAAGTCGGCAGGTATGTTGTAAAAAAGCAGCACACTTATTAACCCGCGGGGAATTATAACCAGCTCTGGCATTAATCCGGTTTTTAATACCAGTTTCAAGTAAAGGAAACGCACAATGTAGATCAGCAACAAAACCAATCCTCCATT
Source organism: Mucilaginibacter sp. (assembly GCA_028288315.1). GTDB lineage: Bacteria > Bacteroidota > Bacteroidia > Sphingobacteriales > Sphingobacteriaceae > Mucilaginibacter. The sequence goes on along the minus strand of JAQBNY010000089.1, from coordinate 6,058 downwards.
AATAATTACCGACCAATTTTGCAAGTGGTAAACATCCATTGTATAACCAAAAATTATAAAGAAGAAGGTCCGCATTAAAAAAGCGCTTTCTGCCGATAGCTGAAACAGTTGTTTAATATCATACCCAAGCGTTGGATAAATGAAATACTTACGAAACAAACCCAGCCTTATTTGCCTGGCATTGTTAAGGAATAAGCCAAGCGCCAATACAATTACCAGCGATGATAAATGGTACAACTGCCCAATGCTGTAAACCAAAATTAGTATGGAAATAATAAGGAATGATTTAACGTGATGAGTTAAGCGGCCTATCAGGTAAAGCAATAACAAACACGAACATAATGCTACAAACAATATCAAGCTTAAATCTATCCCAAGTTTGGCAAATGACGAAACGCTGATTTGCCTGTTAGTGACCATGAAATTGAACAGTATAACCGTAAGTATATCTGAAAAGGACGATTCATAGATAATAAATTCCTTCTTCTCTTTGCTCATGCCTGATGCAGAGGGGATAGCAATTGCAGAGCTTACCACACAAAACGGGATGGCATTTACAAAGCACCTGTAAATACTTTCGCCGCTTATATAGTAAAATGCACCCGTTATTAAAACCGATGTACCCAGTAAAATAGTAAGTGCTGATAGGAATGATTTTTTAATAACCGCATTCTTATCTCTGCTGTACTTTAGTTCTAAGGCTCCCTCAAATACAATTAATATTAACCCCAGGGTGCCCAATGTAGGCAGTATAGTAGTGAAATTAAATTTTAGCAAGCCAAAATAATCAACCGTAAACTTTATACCTATACCCAAAAAAAGTAGTAGAATAACAGAAGGGATCTTTGTTTTACCAGCTATCAAATCAAACAGGTAAGAGAAAATAACCAGTCCGCTGAGAATAATTAATGTGGTGTATGTAGTCAAATTATATTCCTGTTAGGGGTAAACACGCATTTTAACTTGTAGCTTAACGCCCAAACATAAACAAAAGTTCATTTGTAAGTAATAAATACAGGGCAATGGTATTTTACAAAACCATGAGGTAGTGGCAATTGTTACTTACCATATTTGTACAAAATAAAAATATGCCTCATCTGTTTACCCCTCTAAAAATAAAAAGCCTCGAGTTAAAGAACCGTATAGTTGTTTCGCCAATGTGCGAATATTCAAGCGTAGATGGATTTGCCAATAACTGGCATCTGGTACACTTGGGCAGTCGTGCGGTTGGTGGTGCAGCGCTTGTTATTACCGAAGCTACAGCCGTATCGCCGGAAGGCCGTATCACATTTGCCGATTTAGGTATCTGGAAGAACGAGCACATAGCCAAGCTAAAAGAGATAACCCAGTTTATTGAAGAGCACGGTGCCATTGCCGGTGTACAACTGGCGCATGCAGGCCGTAAGGCAAGCCATACCGAACCCTGGAACGGTGGCAAGCAAATACTACCTTCACATAAAAATGGCTGGGAAACGGTTTCTGTAAGTGCGGTGCCGTTTAGCAGCAGTGAAATTGCACCGCTTGAATTGGATAAAGCCGGTATTGATAAGGTTATTGCTGATTTTAAAGCCGCTGCCGAACGTGCTTTAGCGGCAGGCTTTAAAGTGATTGAATTGCACGGTGCGCATGGTTATTTAATTCACCAATTTTTGTCGCCAATTAGCAACCAGCGTACTGATGAGTATGGGGGCACATTTGAGCACCGGATACGATTGCTGCTTGAAATAATTGCCGCCGTAAACGAAGTTTGGCCGGAAGACTATCCGCTGTTTGTGCGCATATCTGCCTCAGATTGGACCGAAGGCGGCTGGACGATTGATGATTCCGTAGCATTAGCAAAAATATTGAAAGATAAAGGCGTTGACCTTATTGATTGTTCATCAGGCGGTAACGTGGCAGGTGCACATATTCCGCTTAAACCGGGCTACCAGGTTGAATTTGCCGAGGCTGTTAAAAAACAAACAGGTATATTAACCGGGGCTGTAGGTTTAATTACAAATGCGCAACAGGCCGATGAGATTATACAAAGCGGCCGGGCCGATGTGGTTTTACTGGCTCGTGAACTACTGCGCGATCCGCATTTTCCATTGCGTGCGGCGCATGAGCTGGGTCATGAAATTAAATGGCCTAACCAGTATGCCCGTGCACAATGGTAACTTTAAATTATTTTTAATATCAAGCAGAACGCAGTAAATTAGCAGAAACAACATAACCTACAAACAAATGAAACGTACAGCAAATGCACATTGGAACGGAACCCTGCAAGAAGGCAAGGGCGAAATAACCACACAGAGTACTATTCTTAATAAAACACAATACTCTTTTAAAACCCGCTTTGCCGATGGCGTAGGTACCAACCCCGAAGAATTGATAGCTGCTGCACATGCCGGCTGCTTTACTATGGCTGTTGGTGCTGCCTTATCACAGGCCGGTATAACTCCCGGAGATTTGACAACTGATGCTATCCTTGACCTGGATATGCAGGCTTTAGAGATAAAAGGTATTCATTTGGAACTTAAAGCAACCCGGATTGATGGTGTTGACGAGGCAAAGTTTAAAGAAGTTGCCGAAGGCGCTAAAACCGGCTGTATAGTATCAAAAGCCCTTAGTGTGCCTATTACCTTAAATGTAACTTACGCATAAGATATTTTAATGTTTGTTAAAAGATAGCGATAGTGCAAACTATCGCTATCTTTTTTTGTAACAGTAGGTAAATTTCCTTGCCATGCTTGATATATATCTCTCCTTGAAAATGTATCAGCAAAAAATGTCCTGAATTTTTAATAATTCCTGTTTGTTTTATCTTCTTTAAAATTTTAAAGCAATATATTTATGGGTCACCAATTAGCCCATAAAATATGACTTCAAAATTTACTAAACAAGTAATGCTTAGTGCAGTAGGAGCCTTGTGTTCCCTTAGTGCATTTGCACAGCAACCCAGGTTACCTGAAGGTTATTTTTGGAAAAAGCTGCCCAACGGATTAGAAGTTATTGTTATTGAGAATGCCAAAGTGCCGCTGGCCACTATAGAAATAGCTGTAAAAAATGGCGCTTACACCGAAGGGCCAGAATACAGCGGACTATCGCACCTGTTTGAGCATATGTTTTTTAAAGCCAACCGGGATTATCCAAATCAAGAAAAATTCTTAAAACGTACGCAGGAGCTTGGCGCTATATGGAACGGTACCACAGCTAACGAGCGCGTAAATTATTACTTTACTTTTGACAGAGACAGCCTTGGCGCCGGATTAAAATTTATGGACGCGGCCATACAGTATCCTATTTATAAAGAAGAGGATATGAAAAAGGAGCGCCCCGTTGTTGATGGCGAGTTTCAGCGTGCCGAAAGCGATCCGGGTTTCCAGCTATACTTTGAAATACAGAAAAAATTATGGGGCGACCTGATAACCCGTAAAATGCCTATCGGTATACACGAAGTTATTAATACGGCTACGCCCGAGAAAATGATGATTATTAAAAACAAATATTATTTTCCGAATAATAGCTTGTTAACTATTTGCGGCGATGTAAAACATGAGGATGCCTTTAAAAAAGCCGAAGAAATTTTTGGAGGATGGGCAAACAGCGGGTTCGATCCGCATAAAAAATATCCTATACCTGATTTTAAGCCACTTACAAAAAGCGAGTTCTTTGTAAAGGAAATGTCTATAGCCCAAACACCTAATATGGAATTTTCATGGCAGGGGCCGGGTTATTTAACAGATTCAGCGTCAACAATAGCAGCGGATGTTTTCTCGACCATAGTAGGCCTAAACTCATCTAAACTGCAACAGGCACTAGTTGATAAAGGCCTGGCAAGTGGTGTATATGTAAGCTATGCTACAGGTAAATACCCCGGCCTGGTTGATGTAGGCATTACACCTAACCCTAATAAGCTAAAAGAGTGTTATGATGAGTTTATGCACCAGTTGAGCATGTGGGGCAATGCAGATTATTATACGGATGAACAACTTGCCGATGCCAAAGCTATTTTATTGCGTGCCAGTTTGCGCCAAAAAGAAAAGCCATCAAGTCTGCCCAGTCAGGTAAGCTATATGTGGTGCAGTACATCGCTTGAATATTATACCGATCTTGATAGCAATTATCAGAAGGTTACCCGCGCCGATATTAAAAAGTACCTTGATACTTATATTATTAACAAGCCTATGGTGGCAGGATTAATTATTAACCCTGAACAAAACAAGCTTTACAAACCGGCTTCATTTTTTGTAGCCAAATAACACTAAAACACATGAAAAAATATATATATGTATTGCTGATAGCTGCAGGTAGTGTTAAACCAGCCATAGCGCAGCAAAAAGCCTATGAAACCATGGTTGATGGTGTTAAGGTGATAGTACAGCCAAGTGGTAATGATATTGTAGAGGTACAAACCATTATTAAGGGCGGCGTACAAAATTATCCTGCAGCCAAAATAGGTATCGAATCAATGGCGATAAATGCTTTAACTGAATGTGGTACTTTAAAGCATGATAAGAACAGCTTTAAAAATCAGTTGGAAAAAATAAGCGCGACGGTTTATGGTGGCAGTAATAAAAATTATTCGGTTGTAAGGCTTAATTGCATTAAAGGCGATTTTGAAACCGCATGGCCCTTATATGTAGAGGCTATAACAATGCCTAAGTTTGAGCCAAAGGAGTTTGAGCGTATTAAGCAGGATGCTATTACTGAGCTAAAATCCGAAGAGTCGCAACCGGATATTGCCATTGATAAATATGCCGATAAGATAGCATTTGCCGGAAGGGATTATGCTAAAGACCCATCAGGTACTCCTGCTATTATCCAAAAGCTTACCCCAGCAGAAACTAAAGCTTATTACCAGTCGGTATTAACCAAATCGCGTTTGTTAATAGTTGTAGTGGCTAACCTTGACCGTGCCAATATTGAGGCCAAAGTAAAAACCATGCTTGCCGGTATAAAACAAGGTGCACCATTTGAGTTAAAGAAATCGTTCTTCAGGGTGTATAAAAACTCGTTCTCATCAGAGAATCGCGAACTGGCAACTAATTATGTAGAGGGTGTTACCAGCGGCCCAACACCCGGCACGCCAGATTTTGATGCTTTTAACGTAGCCATGCGCATATTTGCCGATAGGCACTTTCTTGATATCCGTACAAATAATGGCCTTTCTTACGCGCCATCAGCTTGGTTTAGCAGTGGTGCAACCAGCGCGGCACGTTTCTCGGTATCAACCACGCAGCCTGATAAATATATAGCTGTTTTTGATAAACTGGTTGACAAGATAAAAACCCAGGGTTTCCGTGCAGATGAAGTAGCCGATATGAAGGTTACCTATCTTACCGGCTTTTATTATAAGAACGAAACAAATAGCGCGCAGGCGGCATCATTAGCAGCTAATGAAGTGTTGCACAATAACTGGAGACGTTCATTAACTTTAGTAAATGATGTTAAGAAACTAACTGCCGAGCAGGTGAGCGATGCTTTCCGTAAATACATTGGCAATATTGTTTGGGTTTACCAGGGCGATACCAAAAAGGTTAACCCGTTGTTGTATACCAATGGAACTTTAAACAAAGGAGAAAACTCGGTAAGCCATTAATTTTGGACGAAGGACGGAAGGACAATGGATAGTTCTATGTATAAGAAAGAAAGCCGCAGCTAACAGCTGCGGCTTTCTTATGCTCTTACTAACCCGTCATTGCGAGGTACGAAGCAATCCCCGATATATTTGTAATCTACTTATCTATCGAAGAGTGTAACGTCTTTTGTCCTTTGTCTTTCCATCCTTTATACCTTATCTTGTTCCTGCTTAGGTAATACTGCTTTTCGCTTGTTACGGTTTCGCCACATTTCGCCCATGTGCCGGGTTGGTATATTATCTCCAAGTAGCTTGCCCCAGGGTTTAAGATCATCAATACGGTCAAATATTATTTTTATAACAGCCACAAACGGGATAGATAAGAACATGCCCGATATACCCCAAAGCTGGTTACCCAGTAATACCACAATGATAGACATGAGCGCGTTTATCTGCACTTTTGATGATACTATGCGCGGTACCAATATATTGTTATCA
>JAQBNY010000085.1 GCA_028288315.1 Mucilaginibacter sp. | reverse complement strand
AATTGAACTTGTTTAGCTCGAGGGGAGCATACTGCTTATAGAAATGCCAAAAATCATGTTTAGGCTTCGATGGAGCCTGAGCCTGGAAAATGATTGCTAATGGTTTCTATAAACACGTGGCTCTTACAGAACCTTTACCTATTTAAATGAACATCTTTAGCTCCATAGGAGCATACTGTTTATAGAAATACCATATAATATTTAGGCTCCATCGGAGCCTCCTGATTGACTTTTAATTCGTTTAACTTGTTAACAAAAAACCAATCAACTAAAAAAATGTTAGTTTTGATTTCCAATAAACCAATTACAGCTTATGAAATTAGTATCCTATAAAACAGAAGATCAGGAACATTTGGGCTTGTATTTAAACGGGCATATCTACAACCTCAATTCATGCGACAAGCTAATACCCGATAACATGAACGAATTTTTATGGGGTGGCGATGAACTAATGGATCGTGCCAAGAAGGTGGATGAAGCCATCCGGGGAGGTAGAATGGAAGCTAAGGAGGAGTTGTTTTTTGAGATGATGGCACCGGTGCCGCATCCAACTTCATGCCGTGACGGATATGCTTTCCGCCAGCATGTGGCTGCGGCGCGCCGTAATCGTAAGGTAGATATGATACCTGAGTTTGACCAGTACCCTGTATTTTACTTTACCAACCATAACGCCATACAAGGCGCTGGTGAAATTGAGTGCATGCCCGATCATTTTCAGAAGCTTGATTTTGAACTGGAGGTAGCTGTAGTGCTTAATAAAAAAGGCCGCAACATTAGGGCGGCAGATGCCGATAGCTACATAGCCGGTTACATGATAATGAATGATATGAGTGCGCGTACCCTGCAAATGGAAGAAATGCTGCTTAACCTTGGCCCTGCTAAGGGGAAGGATTTTTCAACCGTAATTGGTCCGTGGTTGGTTACGCCTGATGAGTTGGAGCAGTATAAAACATCACCCAAAGATGGCCATACCGGCAATGCATACAATTTAGAGATGAAATGCGTGGTTAACGGTAAGCAGGTAAGCAGCGGCAATATGGCTGATATGGACTGGACTTTTGCCGAGATCATTGAACGTTGTGCCTATGGCTGTGATGTATTGCCCGGCGATGTAATAGGCTCGGGTACGGTTGGTACAGGATGCTTTTTGGAACTGAACGGAACAGGCTTGTTAAATGATCCTAACTACCAGCCCCAATGGCTGCAGCCTAATGACCTGGTTGAAATGGAAATAACCGGCCTGGGTATGTTAGCGAATATAATCAAGAAGAGTAAGGATGATTTTTCGATACTTACGCTGAAGAAATAAGAATAGATAATAAAGCCGTCATATCCCAGAATGTCATTGCGAGGCCCTGTGGTGGATTAAGCGCTGCCAGGCCGTGGCAATCTCGTCGTTGGCAAAGCGGTAATGCATTGGCTACGAGATTGCCACGTTGTTTCACTCCTCGCAATGACATATTTATTAAACTATGCTAACCCTCAATATAAAAGATCTTTCGCCAGTTCAAATACAATCCTACCTCAATCATGCGGTGGCGCCAAGGCCTATTTGCCTGGCCTCAACTATAGATAAGAACGGGAATGTGAATCTGAGCCCCTTTAGTTTTTTTAATGTGTTTAGCGTTAACCCACCTGTATGTGTGTTCTCGCCGTCACGCAGGGTGAGAGATAATACAACCAAGCACACACTGGGAAATATACAGCAGGTGCCGGAATGTGTTATTAATATTGTGAGTTATGATATGGTGCAGCAGGTATCATTATCCAGTGTGGAATACCCTTTGGGCGTTAATGAGTTCATCAAATCTGGATTAACGGAGTTACCGTCAGAAATGGTTAAACCGCCCCGTGTTGCCGAAGCGCCTGTACAATTTGAGTGTGTAGTAAATGATATAATAAGTTTGGGTAATACACCCGGAGCCGGTAATTTGATAATAGCCGAAATAAAGCTGATACACATTAAGGAAGATATTTTAAATGCTGCCGGACTAATAGATCAGGAAAAGATAAACCTGGTGGCCCGTCTGGGCGGCGACTGGTATTGTCGTGTAACCGGCGATAATTTGTTTAAAGTGGCCAAGCCTGTAAGCACTATTGGTATTGGGGTTGATGCTATCCCTTTAAGTATCCGTAACTCTAAAGTACTTACCGGCAACAACCTTGGGCAATTGGGCAATGTAGAAGTATTGCCAACTGATGATGCTATTGAAACCTATGCCCAAACTGATGAGATAAAAGACTTGTTTGATGCTACAATCGCCGATAGCCAAACCCGTGAATTGCAGTTGCATTTAAAAGCCAAGCAATTGCTTGATGCAGGGTTGGTTAATGATGCGTGGAAAGTGCTGTTGATGTGATTGAAGCTATGTCATGCTGAGCCTATCGAAGCAATAGCGTGACAGGTCTTCGACAAGCTCAGACTGACACGAGGGATAAGGCTAAACAATTTTCCTTTTCAATCATTTACCTCTGTAATGATAGTCAATTACACAGAACAAGGATGGGAAATTATTACGCAACGGGCGCATGGCTTACTGGCTGCCCAGGTTGCTATGCAATGGCGTAAAAAGGACCGCCCTAATCGTTGGGTAGAAACCGTTATTGCTATTGCCGACCATGACGATGCCCAAACCGAATTGCAGGCTAATGATCTGCTTA
>JAQBNY010000066.1 GCA_028288315.1 Mucilaginibacter sp. | reverse complement strand
AAAGGCAAGGGTGGCTCTATGCACATGTTTGACAAAGAAAACCATTTTTATGGCGGACATGGTATTGTAGGCGGCCAGGTACCTATGGGTGCAGGTGTAGCTTTTGCCGAAATGTACAAAGGAACTGACAACGTAAATATTGCCTATATGGGTGATGGTGCCGTACGTCAGGGCGCTTTAACCGAAACCTTTAACATGGCCGCGTTATGGAAATTGCCTGTGATATTTGTTTGCGAGAACAATGGTTACGCTATGGGTACATCTGTAGAACGTACCACTATACAGCCTGATATTTATAAATTAGGATTGCCATACGGTATCCCTTCGTCACCGGTTGATGGTATGGACCCTGTAGCAGTGCATAACGCAATGGACGAAGCTGTAGCACGTGCACGCCGAGGCGAAGGCCCTACCTTTTTAGAAATGCGTACCTATCGTTATAAAGGCCACTCAATGAGCGACCCGCAAAAGTACCGTACCAAAGAAGAGCTGGAAAGCTATAAAGCAAAAGATCCTATTGAAACAGTAAAACTAACTATACAAAAAGAAGGTTATGCTGATGACAAATGGTTTGAAGAAATTGAAGCCAAGATAAAAGCGCAGGTGGATGAGTCAGTGAAGTTCTCTGAAGAATCGCCATGGCCTGACGCATCAGAGCTTTATACTGATGTATATGTGCAAAAGGATTATCCTTACATACGCGACTAATATTCTTATATTTATAAATATTAACAAGATTCATCACATTATATATGGCTGAAGTAGTTAAAATGCCTAAAATGAGCGATACCATGACCGAAGGGGTATTGGCTAAATGGCATAAAAAAGTTGGCGACAAGGTAAAATCAGGCGATGTTTTGGCCGAGATAGAAACCGATAAAGCCACTATGGATTTTGAATCGTACCAGGACGGCACCGTGCTTTATATTGGTGTTGAAGAAGGTAACGCTGTTCCGGTTGATGCTGTTATTGCCGTTTTAGGTAAAGAGGGTGAAGACTATAAAGCCGCTTTAGAAGGAGCTTCCTCCCCTGCAAAAACAGAAGAAAAACCAGCGCCTGCTGAAGATAAAAAACCGGCAGCTGCACCAGCTGCTGCAAAACCTAAAGTTGATCTTTCAAGCATTCCGGCCGCGGTTATCCGTATGCCATTGCTTAGCGATACCATGACCGAGGGTACTATTGAAAAATGGTACTTTAAAGTTGGCGATAAAGTAAAAGCCGACGATGCATTAGCTGATGTGGCAACTGATAAGGCTACCATGGAAGTGGTAGGTTATGAAGAAGGCACACTTTTATACATAGGCGTTAAAGAAGGCGAAGCTGCCCAGGTTAATGGTATTATAGCCATTGTGGGTAAAGAAGGTACAGATATTACCCCGTTATTACAGGATAATGATGATACTACCGCCGCTGCAGCCCCTGCTGCCGAAGCTGCACCAGCTGCAACCTCTTCTAGTGCTGCACCAACCGCTACTACTACCGGTTCAACCGAAGATGATAGCCGTGTTAAAGCATCGCCGTTAGCACGTAAAATTGCTAAAGACAAAGGCATTAATTTAAATGATGTAAAAGGTTCTGCCGAAGGCGGCCGTATCATCAAAAAGGATATTGAAAATTTAGCTGCACAGCCTGCGGCTAAGCCACAGGAACAAGCTGCCGGTTCTAAACCAGCCGAAGCTGCAAAAGCGCCTATTGTATTACCAACCTATACAGGCGAAGAAAAATTCAGCGAAAGGTCGGTTACGCAAATGCGTAAAGCCATTAGCAGAAGATTATCTGAAAGCTTATTTACTGCACCTCACTTTTATGTTACCATGTCAATAGATATGGACCAGGCTATTATTGCCCGTAACAAAATGAACGAGGTTGCACCGGTTAAAATATCATTTAATGATTTTGTATTAAAAGCCTGCGCTGTTGCCTTAAAACAACATCCTGCTATTAACTCATCATTCATGGGCGATAAGATCCGTACTAACGAGCATGTACACATTGGTGTGGCTGTAGCGGTTGACGAAGGTTTACTTGTACCGGTAATTAAATTTGCTGATGGCAAATCATTAAGCCATATCTCTACTGAGGTAAAAGAATTTGCCGGTAAAGCAAAAGCTAAAAAATTACAACCTGCAGAAATGGAAGGGTCAACCTTCACTATATCAAATTTAGGTATGTTTGGTGTTGATGAGTTTACTGCAATTATTAACACACCAAATGCTTGTATATTGGCCGTTAGCGGTATAGCTCAAGTACCGGTTGTTAAGAATGGCGCTGTAGTACCAGGCAATGTTATGAAAGTTACCCTAAGCTGCGATCACCGTGTGGTTGATGGCGCAACAGGTGCGGCATTCCTGCAAACATTAAAATCATTACTGGAAGAACCAGTAAGAATGATGATATAATTGAACTTCGGATTTCAATTTCGGATTTAAAAAGCGATGAGTAAACTCATCGCTTTTTTTGTTTAATACGTTTATGCATTCGCGACAAGATTGCTACGTCATTCCTCCTCGCAATAACATGGAAATGGACAGGATAGGTACAGTCTGGGCTTGTCGGAGACCCGCGCGTAAAAGCTTGGCTCGGTAATAGCTCGACTGGCTCAACATTGCATCAATAAACACATTATTTATTAACTTGTACTCGCCAATAGAACCGCCATGCTTATACTCGCATTAGCTATCGTTATAGTTGCTTTAATTTACTTCTTCATTCGCAAGAAGTCGGCAGCCCTATGGCATTCGCCTTTGCTAAAGCAGCTACTTACCCAGCATATTGATTTTTATAACAATTTAAATGATGAGGATAAAAAAGTATTTGAGCAAAGGGTACAGAGGTTTTTAACCGACGTGCATATTGAGGGTTTGGGTTTCGAGATCCATGATATTGACAGTATAATGGTAGCATCAAGCGCCGTAATACCCATCTTTGGCTTTAAAGGGTGGACATATCGCAATGTTACCAACGTACTTTTATACCCTGATACTTTTAATAATGAGTTCCAGTTTGAAGGGACCAAGGATCGCAATATACTGGGCATGGTAGGCAGTGGTTATATGAACGGGCAAATGATATTATCGCGTAGCGCGCTGGTAAAAGGTTTCTCAAAAAATTCTGGAGAAGAAAATACCGGCATCCATGAGTTTGTGCACCTGCTGGATAAAGCCGACGGTGCTACAGATGGCATACCCGAAAGTTTCCTGGCACACGAGTACATTGAGCCGTGGGTTAAAATGATGCATCAGGAAATCCGTAACATAGAAATGGACCATTCCGATATTAACCCGTATGCCACCACCAACCAAGCTGAATTTTTCGCGGTTGTATCTGAATATTTTTTTAAAAAGCCCGACCAGTTTCAAAATAATCACCCGGAATTATACGCTATGCTCAGCAAGATCTTCGGACAACATCCGGCTGAATAAATAAAGCGGCTGGTAATACAAGCTTGACGATGGAGGTTGCTTTTGCATCAAAAAATTCTTTAGCTTTAAAGCATCAAACCCATATCGCAATGAAAAAAATATTGATGGTTATTTCTCTGGCCGCCACTTTTACAGCCTGTAAACAAAAGCAAGCTGATAACAGCACCGTAACCGGTGATAATAAACAGCTGGCCAAGCTATTTGATAACTATTACGAAGGCTACCTAAAGCTCGACCCGTTAACCGCTACCTCTATTGGCGATGCGCGATATAATGATCAACTGCCAAACACAGGTTCTGTTGAATATTTAAAACAGGCGCATGATTTTTATGCCGCCTACCTGGATAGTATAAAAACCTTTAAACGCGAAGACCTGGATGATAACGACAAGATATCGTACGATATTTTTGTTTACGAGGCACAAACTAATCTGGATGGGTTTCAATACCATCTGGAGTATATGCCTTTTAACCAAATGTTTGCACTGCCTATAACTATGGGTCAGTTAGGTTCGGGCTCAAACGCACAGCCGTTTAAAACCGTTAAAGATTACAACGACTGGCTAAAACGCTTAGCCGCTTTTTCTGCCTGGGCAGATACGGCTATTGGCAATTTTAATAACGGCATTAAAACAGGCGTTGTGCTGCCAAAAGCTTTGGTAGTTAAAATGATACCCCAAATGCAAAGCTTTGTTGTAACAGATGTTACCAAAAGCATTTTTTACGACCCGATAAAAAGCATGCCTGCAGATTTTTCTGACGCTGATAAAAAAACCATTACCCAAGCATACAAAAAGACCATTGCTGATGTAGCCGTGCCTACCTATAAAAAACTGGCAACCTACCTGCAAAACGAATACCTGCCACATACCCGCAGCACTTCGGGCTTATCGTCTGTTAACGACGGGGCAGCTAAATACGCCTATCTGGTAAAACAGCAAACCTCCACCACCCGCACACCCGAAGAAATTTACCAAACCGGCCTGAGCGAAGTTGCGCGCATCAGCAAGCAAATGGATAGCATTAAAAATGTAGTGGGCTTTAAAGGCGATAGGGCAGCCTTTTTCGAGTACATGAAGACCGATGCTAAGTTTATGCCTTACAAAACCCCGGCAGCGGTACTTAAAGCGTTTGAGGATATTCATAAACGCATGGAGCCAAATTTGAAAAAGATGTTTACTCATGTGCCTAAAACGCCGTTTATGATCAAGCAGACCGAAGCTTTCAGGGCGGCTTCTGCAAGTGCGGAGTATAACCAGGGATCGGCAGATGGAAAAAGACCGGGCATTTTTTATGTGCCAATATTGGATGCCACAAAGTTTAACATAACATCAGGCATGGAGTCGTTGTTTTTACACGAGGCTATACCGGGCCATCATTACCAAATCTCTTTAACGCAGGAGAATACCAAGCTCCCTAAATTCCGCAGGTTTTTGATACTCGAGAATGCTTATATAGAGGGTTGGGCATTGTACTGCGAATCGTTAGGTAAAGAACTGGGCTTATATACTGACCCCTACCAGCATATGGGTGCGCTGGGCGATGAAATGCACCGCGCCGTTAGGCTGGTGGTTGATGTGGCTATCCACACTAAAGGGATGACACGGGAACAGGCTATTAAATATATGATGGATAACGAAGCTATTAGCGAACAAGGCGCTACTGCCGAAATTGAGCGTTATATGGGTATACCGGCACAGGCGCTTGGCTATAAAACCGGCGCTTTAAAAATAAGGGAGCTACGCACTAAATATGAAAAACAGTTAGGCAGTAAATTTAACCTGGCCGAATTTCATAACCAGGTATTAAAGGATGGTGCTATGCCATTAAGTGTTTTTGAAACTAAAATGGATGCGTGGGCAAAAACGCAATAGCCCCGATATTAATTAAAAATATCCATGACTTTCGCTGATAAAGTAATAACGTTCAATAAGCAACTGGAATACACAGGGCCGCAGTTACCGGCTGGCATCCGTATCATGAACCCGTTTAAGGAAGAAGTACAGGCCATGCGGATATCAGAGGAGTTTTACCGCAAATATTACAGTGACCAAAACAAGCGGCACATCATCATGGGCATTAATCCGGGCAGATTTGGTGGTGGCTTAACTGGTATCCCCTTTACAGATCCAAAGCGGCTGCAGGCTGAATGCAATATCAATTATGAGGGCAAGGTTACGCATGAGCCATCGTCAGTGTATGTGTACGAAGTGATTAATGCTTACGGCGGGCCAGAGGCTTTTTACAAAAAAATCTATATTAACTCCCTTTCTCCGCTTGGCTTTACTACAATTGATAATAAGGGTAAGGAGAAAAATTACAACTACTATGATAGCAAAGCACTTTGTACCACGGTAACCCCTTTTATTATTGATAACATTAAAAAGCAAATAGCTTTAGGCGTTTATACCGATACTTGCTTTTGCTTTGGTACAGGGCAAAACGAAAAGTTCATCAAAAAGTTGAACGATGAACACGGGTTTTTCAACAAAATTGTAGCACTGGAGCATCCCAGATTTATTATGCAATACAAAACCAAAGCCAAGCAGGCTTACATTGATAAATACCTGCAGGCGTTTAGCGAAGTAGGGTAATCTTAAAGAGCTAGCTACTTTTTATTCTTATCGTAGAAAGAGAACACCTTTTGCAACAATGGCGTAGTACGTGCCGATAAATTTTGGCGAATATTCAATTCTTCCTGGGCTATCTCAACAAATAAGCCACTAATTGCTTTTTGAGTAACGTAATCGCTTATATCGGGGTTTACCTTGCTCGCAAAAGGCACTTTGTTGTATGTGGCCGCGGCATCACCGTAATATTTGGTAGCGCCTACTTTATTAAGGCTGGCTTGCACAACAGGTTTAAAGCTCTCTGCTAACTGCGATGTTGTAGTACGTTTAAAATACTGTGTAGCAGCATCCTGGCTACCTAACAAAATGTTGGTAACATCCTGCAGGGTCATTTGCTTAATGGCGTTAACAAATATAGGTTTTGCTTTGCCAGCGGCATCTTCGGCAGCGCGGTTAAGTGATAGTATCACGTCGTCGGCGAGTTTACCCATGCCAATACTGCGGAGTGTACGTTCAACCTTTTGTGCCTCGGGCGGGAAAAGTATTTTAATAGCAGCGTTAGCAAAAAAGCCGTTAACAGCCGATAGCTGATCAGAACTTTTAGTGGTGCCTATCTCAAGCGCTTGTTTAAGGCCATTGCCAATCTCTAATGCAGACGGGTTGGCAGATTGGTTAACGGTTGTTTGTGCTACCTGACTAAGCGTATCGCAACCAGAGAAAATAAGAAACAGGAACGGGATAAATAATAAGATTTTTTTCATAGCGGCTAAGTATCAAAATTACTGCCAAAATATAATTACCGGTGGCATACCAGTATAAATATCAGTCCGGCAAAATTACACAATCGGGATATAATTACCAGTGGCGAACCAGCATAAATACCAGTCCGGCAATTAACGCCGAAATAGGAATAGTTATTATCCATGCCCAAACCAGGTTAACAGTAACACCCCAGCGCACTGCCGATACACGCTTAGTAAGCCCCACACCAATGATGGAACCTGTTATAGTATGTGTAGTTGAAACCGGTATAGCTAAACGTTCAGTAATGAATAGTGTAATGGCACCAGCAGTTTCGGCTGCTACGCCCTCAAGCGGGGTTATTTTGGTGATCTTTGATCCCATTGTTTTAACAATCTTCCAACCGCCAGACATGGTACCTAATGATATAGCCGAGTAACAAGCCAGCGGGATCCACTCAGGCATTGGGGAGCCGCTGTTAATTATTTTAGATGCAACCAGGGCTACGTATAAAATACCCATAACCTTTTGCGCATCATTTGTACCGTGCGCAAAGCTCAGTGCCGCGGCAGATACCAATTGTAACCTTTTAAACCACCGCTCTGCAGATACAGGCTTGGCCCTTTTACAAAGGTGCAGTATCATTATGGTTATAAAATAGGCTATAAATAAACCTATAAATGGCGCCAGTACAATGTAAGCGATAATGGTAAGTATGTAATGCGCATTAACAGCGCTTAAACCGGGGGCACCTAAAAGCATTGCATTAGTTATGCCTGCGCCGGCAAAACCACCAATAAGTGTGTGTGATGAACTTGAAGGAATACCAAACCACCATGTTGTTAAGTTCCAGGTAATGGCGGCAATTAAACCGGCCAGTATTACATGCAGGGTAATAAACTCTTCATGAACAATTTTGGCAACGGTATTGGCAACTTTATGGTCTTTTATAAAAAAGTAAGCGGCAAAATTAAATACGGCTGCAAGTAATACCGCCTGAAAAGGTGTTAATACTTTGGTTGATACGATGGTTGCTATAGAGTTGGCCGCGTCATGAAAACCGTTTGTATAATCAAAAATAAGCGCCAGGGCAATAACAGCAACAAGTAAGGTAGTAACCATCTAAAAATTGTTTTGCTTAGGCGTTTTTAACTAATATTGATTCCATTACATTAGCTGCGTCTTCGCACATATCTGTAGCGGTTTCTAATGCGGCTAATATCTCTTTATACTTTATAAGGCGGATAGCATCTGTTTC
>JAQBNY010000063.1 GCA_028288315.1 Mucilaginibacter sp. | reverse complement strand
GGGCCCTTTCAGGAGTAGCTGGTTTAATTTTTACATTAAGATCTACCTGGTGATTTACAATAGTGCTGTCATACTGTATAATTAATTGCTCCGGTGCAAAGTAAAAGAAACCTTTTTCTTTTAGTCTTGCATCAATACGTAAACGTTCAGATTTTATAACATCAAGGTTGTATTTATCCCCTTTCTTTAATAACGTTTGGGCCATAGTGCCTCTAATAGCGGTATCAAGACTGTTATCTGTAGCAACCGGGAAAGTTACATTGCGAATAATATATGGCGGGCCCGGTAAAGCGGTAAACACAGCTTTGGCTGTTTTTTTCGTACCAACAGTATCACCACTAACGGTAGCCTGAAAATAACTCTCGTTTTGCAGGCGATTTTGCATAATAGCGCTGTTTTTCTCCAAATCAACCTGACTTATCAATACAGGCGGTTCGCCAAATTTGCTGAAAAACTTTTGTATAAAGCCTTTACGTTTCTTTGTTTTATAATATAGCCACAATTTAACTCTTAAGCCCAGTAATGATGAGTTTGGCTTGGGGCGTACCAACGCTTTCATCTCAGATGCTATTGCTTTTGCATCGCTTTTCTTAATGTTTTTATCTTGAACTTTAACCTCCGCGCCGGAGAATAGCTTCTGCCCCTTAGGCAGGTACTTTGTGGTACTGCAAGCACTTAATAATACCGTAACAAATAATAGATACCTTAAATGTTTTATCATGATGTGGTAGTGGTCTGGGTCTTGGTCCTCATTTCTTTATCTTTCTCTTGCTGTGCCTTTTCCTGCTCGCCTTTCAACTTTTGCTCTTCTTTGTATTTTTTGCGCATTTCTTTTTCTTCCTGGCTGCGCTTGCGGAATAACTCCTTAAAACGGTTATAATCTACAGTAAGCATAAAGCCTAAACCGGTCTCAATAACCTGGCCCTGTATAACAATAAACTCATCTTTACGGTAAGCGCGCAAACTATAGCGGCCATCTTTACTTAGCTTATAGTTTACAGATACGTTACCAGCAATGTTTGATGTTTTTTGCCCCTGTTGTGCGCCCTCAAGGTTAAAGTTATTGCCAACGGATACCGTTAGCCGGTCGTTCAAGAAACGTTTGGAGAGGCCCACATTCAGGTCTGTTCGATTAGTGGCCGTGCCTGATGAATAGTCCTCGCCTGATGTTAATCCAAAGTTTAGGTCAACGCCCGATATAAGGTTGCCTGCAAGGCTGTTCAACTGGTCGGATAATAAGCTGCTCACGCTATTACGGATAGCCCCTTGAACACCTGCGCTGCCGCCCTGGCTTTGCAATGGGTTATCACCAATAAAGTGGCCAAGCACTAATACGCCTAACACTTGTTTATTTAACTCGTTAGGGTCCTGCCTTACTTGTGCCAGGCGGGTGGCAACCGTAGTGGTTACTTCTGATGATACATTATAGTTACTATCAGGTAGTGTAATATCAAAGCTGATGGTTGGCTTCAATAGTTCATCCTTTAAAATAAGATTTACGTTAAAGGGCAATTTTTGCTTGTATTGTGTATTATTTGCATCAGGCAGTTGGTTTGCCACCAAGTCAATAGGAGGCACGTTGGCAACATAAATGGCCGTTAGGTCAATATTAGCGCTGGTTGGGTCGCCTGTCCATGTAATGGTGCTGCCTTGCTTAAAGTTAAATTTACGTGTAACCGTTGCGTATGATAGGTTGTATGATCCCTGGTTTACGGTGTAAGTACCGGTTAAACTGGTTTTGCCGCTTGGGTCAATACCGCCGCTTAAATGCGCTTCACCTTTTAACTGCACCACGTCGCCGTTACGCTCATCAACTACAATGGTAAAGTTGGCGTTTTTGTCAATATTAACAACCGCATTAACATCCAAACCTGTTATTTCTGATTTCTTTAATGAATCAAGCTGCCGGGCTAATAGTATAGAATCCATTTGGGGAGCGTTTTGGTTTACAAATTCCACTACACCTGCGCGGTCCTCAACACCAGGGTCGTTGGTTGGCAATACAATGGCGAGGTCAGTTTTTTCATTAACGGTTAGCGTAGCATCAACCACCGGTTTTGCCATATCGCCGCGTATTTTAATATCGCTATTCAGGTAAAGCTTACCATAGAATAGTTTGTTATCAGCCTTGGTAGAATTAATTACCCTGAAGTTATCCGTACGGATATTCATCCCAAACTTAAAGTCGGTGTAGGTTTTTGTGTATATGGAACCGGTAATAACCGCTTTGTTATTAGTGGAATCAACCAAAGTGAAATCATTGAACCTGATGCCCTCGTCATTAAACGTAATGCTTTCTTTAGGCATAGTAAAATAAGAGTTAAGCATTGATACGTTAAAGGCTACCTTATTAAAGTTAATATTGCCCCTTACCGCCGGTGCAGTGGTGGTCCCTGTTATTTTTAGGCCGCCTGTTATGTTACCACTTGAATTTTTGATACTACCAAAGCTGAAACCTTCTATACTCTTCATATTAAGGTTCACAATATTCAGGTTAAGGTCAAACCTGCTTTCGGGCAAGGCATAGTAAACGCCGTTCAAATCAACCTGGTTCCCTTTACCATTAATGTTCATTTGAGCAGCATATGCATTGGCTGTTTGGTTATTTACTTTCAGTGCGATGTTACCCAGGGTATCGCCCTTAAAACTAAAATCGCTTACGTTTAAAGCGGCTGTAAATACCGGCGATTTTTGGAAATTGCTTATCTCAGCATTACCGTTTATTACACCGCCAGCCAGCAATGAATCTTGCTTGGCCAGCTTGGTTAATGTTTCTATCTGGAAGTTGTTAAAGTTTACAGTGATAGGTGAATTATATTGGCCTGAATTACTGTGGGCGCTTAGTACCTGGTTATTGTTAGTAATACTAAAATTACGGGCCAGTATACCCTTATTGCCAAACATTAACGCGTTATTCGGATTAACGGCCCAGGCGTTATAGTCAAGCAATAAGCCATTCTGCAAAAAGCTAAACTGATACTCATCAGGCAGGGCGCTAAACATGCCGGCAATGCGGTAGCGTTCCTTTTTGGCGGCATCTCTTACCTGCAGGTTAATAGACAGATTATTGTTTTGAGCATTACCCGATACACTGGTGTATAACAGATTTAGAGATGAGCCTACCTTTATGTCATCAACAGTTAAATTATAATTAAGCGCGTTGTTGCCGGTATTAATAGCCAGTTTCATGTTGGTAACAGTATTGGTGCCATATATTATATGTGGCATTGCGCCGTTTACTACTAAGTCACCCGTAGTGCTGTTAAAGCGGCCGTCAAACAATATCGGGTCAAGTTGTGTTAGGGTTGGCGCAAACTGGGTAACCAGTGGTGTTTTAACCAGGCGCGCATCAAACGTAAATTGCTGTGGCGAGTATTTAACTTTAGCCCGTGGCGTTTTGCTGCCCAGGCTGGTATTATAATACTTGTCTATTACATCCTGCATAGCAGGGGCAATTTCGGTTAGTTTATATTTGCCACCCATATGCGCATAAAACATTGGTGTTTTTAGGCGTAATGAACTACTGTCGGCATTAGCGGTTGAAATTAAGCTAACAGAATCCAGATTAAT
>JAQBNY010000043.1 GCA_028288315.1 Mucilaginibacter sp. | reverse complement strand
TGCCTGCCATTTATATATTAATGGGCTTATCATTTTGCACCCTGTTAATTATTTACAAACCCGAATTTACCTGGCCGGGATTAATTATTGTTTTGATAGGGATTCCTATCTATTATATATCTCAACGGAATGTTAAGAATGAGGATGAAGCAGACCTGGTTAGTTAGTCTGTTATTTATATCGGGGTTTGCCAATGCGCAAACTCTTCAGCAAAAAATACAATCGGCATTTAGTAGGTTGCAGCAAGATAGCCAGTGCCAGTATGCATCGGTATCATTAACAGTACTGGATGCCAAAACCGGCGAACAGGTATTTACCGCTAACCCAAATATGGGCCTGGCGCCCGGCTCCACCTTAAAAACGGTTACCAGTATAACCGCGTTTAATATATTAGGGAAGGATTACCAGTTTCAAACGCAATTGGGTTATACCGGAGCCATTAGTAAGGATGGCACACTTACCGGTGATGTGATCATAAAGGGCGGCGGCGATCCTACCCTCGGCAGCTGGCGCTGGGCATCAACTAAAGAGGGTGTTGTTTTGAATACCCTGGTAAGTGCTTTGAAAAAGGCGGGCATCAAAAAAATAAACGGTCGTATTATTGGCGATAACGGTATTTTTAACGGACAATCTATTCCTGACGGATGGATATGGCAGGACCTGGGCACTTATTACGGTGCAGGCATAACCGGTCTTTGCTGGCGCGAAAATTCATTTGATATCACACTAAATACAGGAAGCGTTGGCAGTCCTGTTAGTGTTTCAGGCACTATACCTACAATGCCTTACCTGCAGTTTAAAAGCGAATTAACCAATGGTGCAGCCCATACCGGCGATCTTGCCTATCCTTATCTGCCGGCCTTTAACAGCAAGGTTATGTACCTGCGTGGCACTTATGCTGTTGATCAAACCAAGAAACGTATCTCTGCCGCTTTACCTGATCCGGCTTATGATGCCGCTCTCCGCCTGACAGACACACTTAAAGCTTTAGGAATTGCGGTAAGCAATGAACCGGCTTCTTCCATTTCATTAAGTGAAAAAGGGCAACCTATACCACAGGCAACACAATCACTTACCACCATTCTATCGCCTGAACTAAGTAAAATAGTTTACTGGCTTAATCAAAAAAGTGTTAATCTATATGCCGAGCAATTGCTGGCATCAATTGCCGCCAATGCAAACAAACAACCAATAACAAACAATGGTATTGATGTGCTAAAAACTTTTTGGGACCAGAGAGGTATCGACAAAAAATCAATGAACATTTTTGATGGCAGCGGACTATCACCTGAAGACAGGATAACAACTCTTACTATGGCCCGCATATTGCAATCCGCAAAAAAGGAAAAATGGTTTGGTGACTTTTATGAAAGCCTGCCCGTGTATAACGACATGAAAATGAAAAGCGGCAGCATTAATAGTGCACAAGCTTATGCTGGTTTCCAAACTCATGAAGGCCGTGAGCTTTGTTTTTCCATAATAGTAAATAATTATTACGGAACGGGAAGTGGCATCAGAGAAAAGATGTTTAGGGTATTGAATGAGTTAAAGTAGTTAATAGAAACGAGAGGTAAGAATCAAGATACAAGAAAGCCAGTCGTTTCTCTCATGCCATTGCGGGAAGTGAAACGACGAGGCAATATCCTCTTTTACCTCCACCACACGTCATTGCGAGTTATTAAATCCATTGGATTCTGAAAGTGAAATGACATTTGCTGGGTCATCCTGAGCTTGTCGAAGGACGTGCGCAATGGCCCACCTCGCAATGCTTCGACAAGCTCAGCATGACCCATATAACCAAACATGTCATGGGTAGCGTAGCGAAGCAATCCCCGACATGTATATAGCCTACTTTTCTATCGAAGATTGCTTCG
Source organism: Mucilaginibacter sp. (assembly GCA_028288315.1). Lineage (GTDB taxonomy): Bacteria > Bacteroidota > Bacteroidia > Sphingobacteriales > Sphingobacteriaceae > Mucilaginibacter. The sequence continues at coordinate 805 of JAQBNY010000043.1, read as the reverse complement.
CACCTCGCAATGACGCGTGTGAGGGCTTGCATATTCCTATCATGTCCTCACAATGATAAATTTGTTTATATTGCTTATTCAACTCCGCAAGTTTCGGGTTCTTTACCCTTAGTGCTGCCTGTACATTTGTGTTATAATATTCAATCATGGAAACACAAAACAATATCAATTACGAACGTATTGCCGAGGCAATAGCCTATATAAGACTGAACTTTAAAAGCCAGCCTAATTTGGATGAGGTAGCCGAAAAGGTAAACCTTAGTCCCTTTCACTTTCAACGAATGTTTACAGAATGGGCAGGCATTAGTCCAAAAAAGTTTTTACAATACCTGAGTTTGGAATATGCCAAGGGTATTTTGAAAGATCAACAGGCCACGTTGTTTGATGCAGCCTATGAAACCGGCCTATCAGGTACCAGCCGCCTGCATGACCTTTTCATTAACATTGAGGGAATGACACCTGCCGAGTATAAAAACGGTGGCAAAGCACTGTCCATTAACTTTAGCTATGCCGAAACGCCGTTTGGTAATATTATAGTAGCATCAACCCCAAAAGGCATTTGTTACATGGCTTTTGCTGATGATAAGGACACTGCCTTTAATGAATTATACGCCCAGTTCCCTAACGCAAGCTATTACCAGGTGGTAGATATGGCACAGCAAAACGCGCTTAACATATTTAAATCGGATTGGTCGCAATTATCCAAAATTAAGCTGCACTTAAAGGGTACCGATTTTCAATTGAAGGTTTGGGAAGCTTTATTGAAAATACCAGCCGGCGGGTTAAATACCTACTCAAACGTAGC
>JAQBNY010000349.1 GCA_028288315.1 Mucilaginibacter sp. | reverse complement strand
TTCGGACTTTCCGACTTAATCTCTATTTTTACCGCATGAGTATCCGTGTAGAAGTATTGACAAAGATATACGGCGAGCAAATAGCTGTTGATGGTATTAGTTTTAATGCCGAACCTGGCGTGCTGGGTTTTTTGGGTCCAAACGGTGCCGGGAAAAGCACTACCATGAAAATGCTTACCTGCTTTATCCCCCAAACCGATGGTACAGCATCTGTTTGCGGTTTTGATATCAGCAAGCAACCGCTTGAGGTTAAACGCAACATTGGCTACCTGCCCGAGAATAACCCGCTGTATACAGATATGTATGTGAAGGAAGCGCTTGGTTTTGTAGCAGGCGTCCACAAAATGCACCAGCCCGAAAAACGGATAGCTGAGGTTATTGATCAAACCGGTTTAGGGCCCGAGCAGCATAAACGCATAGGCCAGCTATCAAAAGGCTACCGCCAAAGGGTAGGGCTGGCACAGGCAATACTGCATAATCCGCAGGTGCTGATACTGGATGAACCCACATCTGGGTTAGACCCTAACCAGTTAATAGGTATAAGGCAACTCATTCTTGATTTGGGTAAAACAAAAACAATTGTGTTATCAACCCATATAATGCAGGAAGTTGAAGCCGTTTGCAACCGGGTTATAATCATTAACAAAGGAAAAATTGCTGCCGATGATACACTACAGGGCCTTCGCAGTAAAAACTCAAATAAAACTCTTGAGAATATTTTTATAGAGCTGACTAATGGGTATACAATAGCATGAAAAAAGTTTTAACTGCACTTTTTTTAATTACAGGAATGTTAGCTCATGCTCAAACTGCACCTACAAAAACCTTTGGTGTGGGGCTTGAACTGGGTGCGCCAACAAACAGCATTTACAATATAGGCTTTGGTGGATCGGGCAAGGTGGAGATACCCATTGCTGCACCGCTTTCTCTTAGCGTTACAGCAGGCTATACCAGCTTTTATTATAAAAGTTCATTAGTGGGCAGTAATACCTCGCAACCGCCGGCCGGGTTTGTGCCATTAAAGGCGGGCGCCAAATTTTACTTTGGTCCGGGAATATATATGGAGGCCGAAGGCGGTACTGCTATTGAAACCAACTACAATAAAGATAAATTATTTGCCTATGCAGTTGGCCCGGGTTTTATAATACCAACAGGTAAGCATACAGGTGTAGATTTGGGCTTTAGATATGAAAATTGGGGCGGAGGGCGTTTACGGCAAACAGCTATAAGGGCGGCATATAGAATTGGATGGTAGGCTTTGGTGAAAAACATGCGTCATTGCGAGGTACGAAGCAATCCCCGATAGAAAAGTAATAAACATACATATTCAGGATTGCAGCGCTATCGCTCACAAATAAGATTATAAAAATATTAAATAAAGATGTATCCGATCCTAAAAAAAGAAATTACTACTTACCTCAGTTCATTGGTGGCCTATGTTACCATTGGCGTTTTTTTACTTGTTTTAGGCTTGTTTTTATGGGTATTCCCTGATACCAGCATACTGGCCTACGGTTATGCAGGGCTTGATAGCCTCTTTAGTACGGCGCCATACTTGTTCATGTTTTTAATACCGGCCATTACCATGCGCTCACTGGCTGAAGAGCGCCGTGAAGGTACGTTTGAGATATTACTTACCCGGCCGTTGACCGATGCGCAGATTGTTTTAGGCAAATACCTTGCCGGTGTGGCCATTGTGCTTTTTGCGCTTGTGCCCACGCTGGTGTACTATTTTTCTGTTTATACCTTAGGCACACCACAGGGCAATATTGATACAGGTGCGGTAATAGGCTCGTACATCGGCTTATTTTTATTAGGCGCGGCATTTACTGCTATAGGTTTGTTCGCTTCATCGATAAGCAAGAACCAGGTTATCGCTTTTACCATAGCTGTATTCCTGTGTTTCTTTTTTTATAGCGGGTTTGATTCGCTGAACACCATTTTATCCCTCCAAAACATGGGCTTATCCGGTTTAGGGATCACCGAGCATTACCAATCGGTAAGTCGTGGCGTGCTTGATACCCGCGATCTGGTATATTTTATTGTTCTCTCTACCTTATTTATCTGGCTCACTTTGTTTGTGATTCAAACACAGCTAAAAAAGAAGTTTATCAATACAGTTTTCCTGAGTACGTTGGGGATAATGCTATCTGTGAGCATTATTTCTACAAAAGTATTCACCCGATTTGATTTTACTAAAGAGAAACGATTTACCATATCGCCTATTAGTCGTAAAATGGTTGATAGCCTGCAGCACACCGTTAACATTACCGTTTATTTGCAGGGCGATAATTTCCCCGGTGGGATGAAGAGGCTGCAAACATCAGTAAAAGATATGCTGATAGATCTGCAGGCCTACAGCCACAGTAAACTACAGTATACTTTTGTTGATCCGCTTAAAGGTTTATCCCAGGAGCAGCAGAAGCAGGTCTTTGAAGATTTGGATGCAAAAGGCATTCAGGCGCAAAACCTGAGTGTTAAAACTGACGATGGTGTATCCCAAAAAGTGATCTTTCCATTCGCGTTGGTCACTTATGGAGATAAAAGCATCCCTGTAAAATTATTGCAGGCGCAAAGCAGCATGAATGTTACGCCTGATGAGGTGCTGAACAACTCAATCCAAAACCTGGAGTATGCCTTTACATCAACAATAAAAAAAATAACAAGCGGCGGCAAGCAACGCATTGGCTTTACCGAAGGGCATGGCGAACTAAGCGACCTGCAACTGGATGATGCTATGCGTTCACTATCTGACGGTTTTTTGGTGGGGCGTATTAATTTAAAAACTATTGCCTTTGATAGTTTAAGAAAAGTAAGCCTGCTGATAGTACCCAAACCCAACAATGCGTTCACCGAGCTTGAAAAATTTAAGTTAGACCAATACATTATGCGTGGCGGCCGTGTGCTTTGGGCCATTGACCAGGTAACTGCCGAACTGGATAGTATGCACAACCATGGCAACGAGCAGCTGGCCTTTAATAAGCAGCTGAACCTTGATGACCAGTTATTTGGCTACGGCGTGCGGATTAATTATGATTTGATAGCTGATATGAATGCTATGCAGATTCCTGTTAGCACTGGTAATGTTGGTGGCCAGCCGCAGATACAAATGCTGCCCTGGCTGTTTTATCCTGTTTATGTGCCGTTGTCCAAACATCCTATAGTGAAAAATCTGGATGGTATTAGCAGCCAGTTTGCCAGTACTATTGATGTGCTTGATGTTAAAAACGTGAAGAAAACGGTGCTGCTTACCTCGTCGCCATTCAATAAAAAAATAAGTACGCCGCACATGCTATCGTTACAGGCGTTGGAGCAGGAACCAAAGCCTAAAGAATTCCAGAGTCAGCCTAAGGTTACAGCCGTTTTATTGGAAGGTAAGTTTGTCTCCGATTTCAGGAACCGACCGGTACCCGAGGGGCTAAATGAGCAGGTTGCTATTACGCAGCAAAGCAAGCCCACAAAAATGATAGTCATGAGCGATGGCGATATGTTTAAAAACCAAATTGGTAATGATGGCTCGCCGTTTCCGCTGGGGTATGACCGTTACACACAGCAAAGCTATGGCAATAAAAACCTGCTGCTAAATATCGCCGATTATATGACTGATGATTCGGGCCTGATATCCCTGCGGTCAAAAGAAATAAAAATTCGCCTGCTTAGCCGTGCCCGTATCCGTAATGAAAAACTTTTTTGGCAATTACTAAATAATATTTTGCCCATTGGAATTGTGTTAATATTCGCTATTTTTCAACATTATATGCGCAAGCGAAAGTATGCCCATTAAATTTTATACTTTTGGTAGATAA
>JAQBNY010000342.1 GCA_028288315.1 Mucilaginibacter sp. | reverse complement strand
TAACCATTCATACGCTTATTAACTTAAATAAGAAGAATATAAAACCTGTATTTACGCTTACCAATTTAATGCTGCAATCGGTGTTTTTTGTGACAGTGATAGGTACACTTTATACAATAAATAAAACACAGGCTTTTAATGAATGGTCGCGACAGGTGGTAATACTGCTTATTCCCATTATATATTGCCTGAATACCCTCGACTTAAAAAAATACCGAGACAACCTTTTACTGGTGTTTGCATTAGGTTGCACAGCCACTATCCTTTACTTGTACATACAGGTGTTCATCACCATTAAATATTATCACCTCCCGGTATCAGCCGTATTTTCATCTGCTTTTACCAACCACAATTTTTCGGAACCGATTGACATGCACGCTACTTTTTTTTCTATGCAGATAGCTGTAGCACTAGTTTACTTGCTGTATGTTTTAGTGAAGGAAACGGCGATAGCTCAAAAAACACTTTACGCATTTTGCTGCTTTGTACTCATGGGTGGTATTCTTCAACTAAGTTCAAAATCTGTATTTGCAGGCCTGCTTATAATTGTAAATGTGGCCTTACCTTATTTCTTGTTAACCGGCAGGGCCAAAATAAAATACATAACCGTAGCGGCTTCAATTTCAGCACTGGTAATAACGGGCATTTATAGTATAGACAATTTTAAAAGCCATTACATAACCGATCTGCAAAAAGATCTGAGCAAAGCATCTGCAAATGAGCTAACCGACCCACGGCTTGCCCGGTGGGGTGTTGCTTTGCAGCTTGCCGCACAAGCGCCTATAGTTGGGCATGGTTCAGGGTCAGAAATTCAATTATTAAAGGAACGCTTCTTTCAGCATAAATTTTACCGGTCATATCTCCATGGGCTAAATGCCCACAACCAGTTTATTAGTTTTTTTATAAAAACAGGCATTTGGGGTATGCTGGTTTACTTAGCAATACTATTTTTTGGTTTCAGGATGGCCATATCAAAAAACGATCTGCTACTCTTCAGTTTTATGGTAATCATAACAGTTGTTTCGTTCTCTGAAAATTACCTTGATGTTGATAAAGGCGTATTTTTTTACAGCGTATTTTTTTCGCTATTCATGTTTTCTCAAATACAGGCAACCAATAAGGACGTTGCTACGTCATAAGTATATACAATAACATATTAAATATCAATCCGTTGTTAAAGATCAAAAGAAATATATTAGCCGCGCTCGCTTATTTTGATATGTTTGATTATCCGTTAACATACAGCGAGATTTTTTTATTTCTTGGAAACAAATACCCGCAAAACGACTTTAATGATGCTGTTAATTGCCTCATTAGCAACAATACAATATTTCATTTTGATAAATTCTATTCGCTTAAAAACGACCCGAATATTGCCATAAGACGCACTAAAGGGAATGCAAAAGCTGCCGAACTTATAAATAAAGCCAAGTATGTTGGCCGGTTGCTAATCAAGTTTCCGTATGTGCGTGGTGTGGGCATCTCAGGCTCATTATCAAAATGCTTCGCGGATGATAAATCTGATATAGATCTGTTCATCATTACCGAAAAAAACCGCCTTTGGGTGGCTCGTACTCTAATGCATTGCTTTAAAAAATTAACATTCTTAATTAACAAGCAGCACCATTACTGCATGAACTACTACGTTGATGAGCTGCAGTTGCAGATAGTTGAAAAGAATATTTATACAGCCATTGAAATTGATACGCTGATACCCTTAGAGGGCGATACTGTATTTGAGCAATTTTATGCTGCCAATACATGGACACGCGGTTTATTGCCTAATAAAACTTTACGTTTATCTACAGCGAAACCCTTGAAAAACCATCTTTTTAAAAGACTGATTGAAAGCTTACTAAACAACCGTATAGGCATCTGGCTCGACGATGCTTTAATGAAAATAACTGCCCGTCGGTGGCACAAAAAAACAATGATGAAAAAGCTGAACATGCGGGGAGCCGTAATGGGAATGGCAGCCAGTAAACATTGTGCAAAGCCTGATCCGACGAATTTTCAAACCCAGCTCATCAGCCGGTATGAATATAAATTGAACTCACTTTTCCCAGAAACGGAAGGTAGGGTTGTTCAGAACTAATCTTTCTTTTTTAGGCTGATGATAAAATAGTCACCTATATTTCTCCAGGGCCATGTGCCCTTCAATTTCTCTTCGGCACACATTAAGTATTTATATGCAACAGGGTACTTTTCAGCGAAGCCTTCTATGTATGATGGTGGGATGATGGTGCACAAACCTTCAATACTTATTACATCAAATCCCACCTGCAAATGTTTTTTTATATAGGATGGATTGTAATACCAGCATTTAAAATGCACACCTTCTATATGCGCTGTCCTGCCACCACTGCTAAAAAACCTGCGAAAGGCTGTTTTGAATTTCCCTTTAAACAACAGCAGCGTTTCCCACAAACAAAATTTGGGTAAAATCACCAACGTAACCATACCACCAGGGTTCATTAAATCTGAAAATGAGTTCAAAACTTTATCCAGTTCACCGATACAATTCAGCCCGGCAAAGTTGGAGAGGATAAGGTCATACGGCCCCTTGTTGTTCAATTGCGGCAGTTGGGTAAAAGAGCATATTTCGGTACTTATCATTTGCTGCATACCGTTCTGAATTGTTTTTTTATTCAATTCATTTTGCATGCCCTTTGAAATATCTGTTGCGTGTATTTTAAAACCATGCCGGGCAAAAAATAGGGCATCCTCACCTGTGCCGCTGTTTAGTTCTAATATATAGCTTCCGGGTTTAAGGTATCGCAGTATATGTTCACGCACTCTTTTACGTTTGTAATTGATAATAGTATTACCAGAATACAACGCATCAAAAACACCCGACTGCTTGGTGAAGGCTGTTTCGGCAAATTGCTCGTTTAAGTTTGCGGCTGTTTCCATTACATCGCCTTTTCAAAACTGTTTAACTTTAATTTTTCGATATAGGTAAGCGGCGCATAATAAAGTACCGACAACGCTTTTTTCAGGCTACTTTTAGTAATGGTAAAAGGATTATTAATCAGTTTTGTCAGACTATTTTTAGCCAAGTGTTTATGATAGTTTTGGTGAACATAGCTATGCAACTGCTTATAATATGGCGCAGGGAATGTATTAGTGAACATTAAAGCCATCTCATCGGAATCCGTCCAATTGGTTTTCTTTATCAATTCTGCTTTTACCTTTTCATAAAACCCGGTGCCTGGTAACGGGTAAGATACTGATATCCCTATTTCAAAGGGCAGCAATTTATTTATCATATCAATAGTGAGCCTTATATCATCCTTAGTTTCACCCGGGTAACCAAACTGGATAAAGAAAGAAGGCTTGATATTATGCTTTTTCATCAGGCCTGTTGCCGTACGTATTTGCTGTATACTAATGCCTTTATCCATTGCATCCAATACTTTCTGGGAGCCGCTTTCCGCACCTATCCAAACGTTTTCACAACCGGATTGGGCAAGTGCTTTTACCAATTCCTCCTCAGCCAGCAAATCGGCTCGTGATTGTATTTTAAACCGTATGTTTATTTTCTCCTGCTGTAACAGCCGGGCAAATTCAAGCACCCAACCGGGCTTTAGCCCAAAAATATCATCACAGAACCAAATATGGTCTATATCATAATTTTGTTTTAACAGCTTTATCTCATTTACCACATGTTGCGGACTGCGGGAATTATACCGGTTACCATAAATAGGCTTGGCACACCAGTTACACTTAAAGGGGCACCCACGTGTAGTGCTCATATTTATGGAAAAATACCCGGCATGCTTTAACCAGGCTTGCCTGTAAGTAGCAACATCAATCAGATCCCATGCGGGTAGCGGTAAGCTATCCAGGTCTTTTAAAACCGGGCGGGTAACCGTTTTAATTATTTTCTCCTCGCCCATATAAGCCAGGCCCATTATGCTATTATAATCAGCACCTCCATTTTTAAGTTTGTTAATTAATTCTAAAAGTGTGTGTTCTGCTTCACCTAATATTACAAAATCGGCTCCTTCGGCAAGGTATTCTGCGTAACGGTCGGTTGAGTCGGAACTGGAAACAATTACCGTACAACCACGTGCTTTAGCCAGCTTGCACATTTTAAATGCCGCCTCGCGCATATTGGTGAGGCACATTTTAGTGAGGTAGTTAAAGCCATCATCATATATTACAAAAAAATTCGGCCTATGTGCCTCTATCGCTGGTATAACCTCATCAGGATTATTTGCAAACATGGCATCAAACAAGGCAACGTTATATCCTTCCTGCCTCATTAACGCGGCAGCATATATAGTACCCAAAGGTGCATAAGGCTGCCCTTGCGACCATTGCTTTGGGTCGAAACGTAAAAAATATGAATGCGTAAACAGTATATTGTTCATGCGTTAATTCAAGTTAGTTAACGGCGACAAGCTCAACGAGCATACACACTTTACACAAGTGGCATTAGTACTCATGTTCAGTGATTTGCGGAAGTCAATTGCCTCCTTACTGTTTAAAATATCGGCAAACTCATTATCCCGGATATTACCTATGGCTTCATGAAAAAAGCAGGGCCTTACACTGCCGTCGGCTTCTATTACAGCAGATACCCATGGCGCATTACACTTCTTAAACGGAAATGCATTCAATCCATAAAATGCCGCATAGTAGTGGTAAATATCCCGGATCTTTGCCGGTGATTCAGCAATAAACCTGCTTGTAAAATCGGCCTTGTTTGCAATTATCTGGTTTATTATTTCCTGCAACTCTGCCAGTTCATTTTTTGAGAGAAGTATTTCATGCTGCTTAGGTTCGCTCCAGGCGGTTTGTCGGTTAAATGCATGGCTGCTTACATCGGCGGGTAAAAAGCTCACCTGATTTATGCCTATTTCCTTTGCAGCGTTAATAATGGCAGGCCAGTTTCTAAAATTTAACCTTTGAATAACAGTACGAGCGGTAATTCTATAATTCGGATCTACCGAACGGATATACTCGACTCCGCTCTTTAGTTTATTGAATGCTCCGGGAATATTACGTATGGCATCATGCAGCGGCTGGTCGCCATCTAATGATACAATCAGGTCATCAACATGCTCCAGTATTTGTAAAGCGTTTTTCTCTAATGATAACCCGGTAGAAAGCAGGGTAATCGTTATATGTTGCTTTTTAAGGATTCGGCATAATTGAAAAAAATTAACGTTAAGCAAAGCTTCCCCGCCAGACATTACCACCTGTTTGGTTTCAAACTTTCTAAGGGCAGCAAGCAGTCCGTTAATATCCTGCTCTGTAAGCTGTTTCAGGTTTTTATTATCCTTCCAAATATCACACATTACACAGCGGCAGTTACAAGCGCTATGGGGCATTAAAATAACTATGGGCAGCGCATAAATCCTGCTGGTTTGCAGGGTGCGGTAACGCTTATAAATATGATATAAAGTTTGCGCTGCCATTTTATTTCTTTTTTATGCTGATCCAGTAAAACGGGTTACCTTTTTGCAGTCTTTTCATAATAGTGTTGGGGTTAGCCAATATCTTATGATCAAACCCTTGCAGATCATCTAACCGATGATGAAAATAATAACCGGCCAATTCCGGGTAGCCAATTTTTGTATAATAAACAAGCGTGCGTTGTATAGCGCTATCAATATTTGATTGATTGTAAAAGTTGGTATCCAATAAATGAATTTCTCCAACTACAGACAGACAGCTCAAAGCCTGGTTCAATATCTGTTTAAGTGATGGAAAGTATTGAAGCGATGCCGCGAATACGATCACATCAAAAAACTTGTATTTAAATTTTACAGCATCAAATTCCTCACAAAAAAACTCCAAATTATTCCTCTGAAACACCCTTTTAGCCTGGTCAATTTCTACTCGGTTAATATCTTGTCCTATCACATTAGCGCCTTTTATTTTCGCTAATTGCGCCGATAACCAGCCATTACCACAGCCAATCTCTAGTATATTTAACCTCCGCTTCTTTTTATTGAGGTAGCTAATTAACCTTTCTGCTGAGTGTTTCCTGATCCTCCATTCCTTGTAATGTAAATTCGTGGGAGCAATATCAGGCAACTGCCGTACCTGTTCATCAGTATAAAGCCTTTGTTCCTGTTCCCTTAAGGCAATGTACAGTCGCTCAAAATTCTGGTTGCGGCTCTTGGTTGGTAATATGGCGGCATCATTTAAAAACATAGTGTCAAGCTTATTTAAATTAAAAACCTTGTATCTCTGGCTGCCTGTAGCGCCAAACCTTTTGCAATAATTTTATCTCGTACGGGTACTTATATAGGTTTACCTTGTACCGGAAATTGGCTACCAACTTTATAGCCATACGTTTAAGCGCATTCAGCCTTATATCGGTAACTGTTGGGTAAACCCCGTTAAGCACAGTCTCAAAGTTTCTTATCTTATCAATCATTTCGGGCGTAAGCCAGGGAGTAAGCGGGTTTTTGTGCAGGTCAAAATTTTCCCATGCAGGGCTTATCCAGTCTTCCAATGTTTCAGGAAACTTAAAGCCGCTTGCTAACACTTGCTTGTATAGTTCAGATCCCTCGGTAGGCACCGGGCTATAAACATAAATTACTATTTCGGTTTTAGGGTTAACCGCCTTTACTTTTTTAATAAAATTTATCTCAAAATCTATTTGTGCCTGCACTTGTTGCGGTGTCGGCGCAGGCGTTCCTAATACAAATGAGTATTCAGGTATAATGTCAAACTTCTTTAACCGTTCTGCAAACTCAATAATCTGATCTCCGGTTTGGGTGCCGCCTTTATCCATTTGTTCTAATATGGCGTTGTTGCCACTCTCTGCACCAAAGAATATGATCTTGCATCCCGATTCACGTATAGCTGCTAATGACGAATCCTTAAACTTATGCATGGTATCAATACGCGCCATTCCCCACCATATCATATTCTCGGGTTTAATCAGCCTTGCAAACTCAACTGCACGTTTTTCAGATACAAAAAAGTTGTTATCATGAAACTCAATAGCATCAGCCCCCCATTTATCCTTAATGTATTTTACATCATTATAAACCATTTGGGCCGATTTAGCCTTCCACCTGGCTTCATAAATTGGCACCACAGCGCAAAATGAGCAGGTGAACGGGCAACCAATGCTTGAATGATAAGCCATCGTTTTTTTGCCCAGATAGGTTTTACCCAAATATTTGGTAATAGGATAAAAGTTGGCCAGCTTATCATAAGGCAAGGCCGGTAACGAATCCTGATCTATCAGATCTTCTTTGATTGTTTTGGTTATTCTGCCGTCGGGCGCCTGGTAAATCAAATTCTTGATAAACTCAAATGGCGCGCCTGTTTCCAGTGCGTCTATCAGTTGTGGAAAAGCATAATCGCCGGGCCCATTAATAATAAAATCTACATAGCCGGAAAACAGGACCGAATCAGGTTGGTTGGAAGGAAAATACCCGCCCCATATCATTATTGTATATGGGAATTTTTGCTTTACCAATTTTGCTATGGTAATGGCTTGCCTTAACTGCGGGCCGGGCATTACTGTAAAACCAATATATTTTACTTCACCTGTGTTAAGGTATTGTTCAATTTTTTGTGCCGGATCAGCTTCGCAATTCCCATCTACAATAATCCATTCATATTTACCTTCAATAGAGGCAGCAATGCTTAAAATAGAATTGGGTATACGGTACTTATTCTCTGCGCTTTTAGGATTAAACAATAATACTTTGCTCATGCACTTGCTTTCTTAGTCTTGATCTTTAAAAACCCCTTTGTGGTGATGGTTTAAACCATCACCATGTAAACCACTTAAGGGGCAACCTATAAACATAAACCTAATACATCACCATTACATTAATAATACGCCGCCAAATGCGCGGTAGTTGCCTGCTGTTATAAATAAAAAACAGCGCTGGCAACCTTTATTAAGGGCAAATCGTAATTAATATTACAGGCTATTTTAACCCACTAAACAGTGATAGATATTCTAAAAAATTACGTTAAACAGCACTTTTTTCACTCGCCCATAAAAGAAAAAGAATCTGTTGAAGCTTATAATATCTGGTCGGTGGACTATGACGACCAGCCTGGTAATCTAATGCTGGATCTGGATGATACCCTGTTCTCTAATTTATTGCAAGGTTTAAATTTAGCCAAAAAGCAAGTGGCCGATATTGGCTGCGGTACAGGCAGGCACTGGGATAAGCTGTTAAAGCATAAACCCAAAAGCCTTACGGGGTTTGATGTATCTGCAGGAATGTTAAAACGACTGGAACAAAAATTCCCTAAAGCGCAAACCTACCAGATAACTGATAACCTGTTTACCGATGTGCCCGATCAAAGCTATGAAGCCATTATATCTACATTAACAATTGCCCATATTAAAAATGTTGAAGAAGCCCTGCAGTCATGGTGCCGCATTTTGAAACCCGGAGGCGATATTATCATTACAGATTTCCACCCAAGCACACTGGCGTATGGTGGTAAACGGACCTTTAAACATCATAATAAACAAATAGTAGTACAGAACTATGTGCACCAGTTAGCAGATATTAAAGAGATAATGTTAAGTTACAATTGCACTTTGATAGCCCAGGAGGAAGTGGAAATTGATGAAAAAGTAAAGCATTACTATGCCAACCAAAATGCCCTGCATGTTTATGAAAGCTATAAAGGGTTCCCTATTATTTATGGGCTGCATTTCAAAAAGAAAAAATGATATTAAATAATGTATGCATAGCGGATAGTGATAAAAAGGTAAGCATCAGAATAAGCAAGGGTAAAATTGCACATATCTCGGATGTCGCCCTTACAAATAAGGACTGCCCACAGCTTATGTTTATTAATGCCATTATTTTCCCCGGATTGATCAATTCACATGATCACCTCGACTTTAACCTTTTCCCCAAATTAGGCAATAAAACTTACTGCAGTTATACCGAGTGGGGTAAACATATCCATAAAATTTATGCGGATGAGATAGCGGCCATACTTAAAATACCTAAAGAGTTGCGAAATAGCTGGGGTGTGTATAAGAACCTGTTATGTGGTGTTACAACGGTGGTTAATCATGGCGAGCGGTCGGGTATGACAGATACCTTAATTAATATATACGAAAGGCCACAAAGCGTCCATTCAATTCAGTTTGAGAAGAAGTGGAAAAAAAAGCTAAATAATCCCCTTCAAATTAATAGGCCGGCAGTAATACATATTGGTGAAGGCACCAACGAGGCCGCTCACAAAGAAATTGACGAACTGCTAAAATGGAACCTGCTGAACCGGA
>JAQBNY010000340.1 GCA_028288315.1 Mucilaginibacter sp. | reverse complement strand
TCAATATAGTGGTGGAGTCTTTTATTTTTTCGATGCCTTTATCATCTTGTGTTTTGGCAGATGCAAGGAGAAAAAACGCGCTTATTAAAAGCGGGAATTTCCAAAATTTTAATGCTTTCATGAGATAGGTATTGTTTGTGTAGTTTATATAAATGGTATAATCAATTAACCATAATTTGAAGTTTTTGTTGCAAAATAAAATGGGTATCTGTACATCCTTACAATACAAAAATTTTAAGCTCTTTCAATTTTGCATATATAACAACACGCCTGGGCATTACGGGCATGCAGGTATTCAACCTCCGGGTGCTGATTAAATATCTCAACTATCAATTCATCAACATCATTATTGCCCACAAGTTTAGTTAGAACCATCATCTGATGCTGATTATAACCAATAAGCGATAGCGGAAAGCTTTGTTTATTAGCCTTTATCTCTGGTGGAAAACGATGTACATCACTGTACTCGTCCACATCTTTGCTGCTTATAAAAATTGGCCCGGGTTGGTTGTATGCATTTTTAATTTCAAAAGGAGAGTGTTTAAATAGCAAGCGCTTATCCACACCTTTTACAAAAGGTTTTAACGAAACCCGGCATGGCCCTAATCCGGTAGCAAGTTGTTCAACAACCGGGTTTCCAAAGTCATCTACCATTTCAGTCTTGATTTTTTGTGCAAACGCTTTTGAAAGCGGAACAATTTTAAATTTATTCATGATTGATTTTTAATCAAATGTCCGCATATTCATCACCCGTTAAAACCCGAAACTTGCTGCATATTCGCACATCTTACATATTCACATTATCTTTGCAGCAGCATGATAAAGCCGGATAAGGAACAAGTATTTGCCATAAATAATAAAGCAGCTTTTGAAGGAATCGCTTTACAGGTATTTAGGTACCAGGCCGCTAATTGCAAGGTTTATAAAGAGTTTATCACCGGTATACGCGTTAATGCTGCTGATGTGAAAAATATAGAGCAGATTCCGTTTTTACCCGTGGAGCTGTTTAAATCGCACCGGATAATTACCAGTGATATACCAGCCGAGGTAATCTTTACCAGTTCGGGCACTACAGGTATGATTACCAGCAGCCACCATGTAACAGACGTTAGCTGGTATGTGCAAAGCTTCCGCAAAGCATTTGAATTGTTTTATGGCGATATAAAAGATTATACAGTGCTGGCACTGTTGCCGTCATATCTGGAACGGGAGGGTTCATCCCTTATTTATATGGCGCAGGATATGATCACACAATCAGCCAATCCGGCAAGTGGTTTCTTCCTGTACAATCACCAGGAACTTTACAATACATTACTGCAACAAAAAGCTGCCGGCAAACCAACCTTGTTGATAGGCGTAACCTTTGCCTTGCTTGATTTCATAGATAACTATACCATTAACTTTCCCGAACTTATTGTTATGGAAACGGGCGGTATGAAAGGCCGCCGTAAGGAGATGATACGTGAGGAATTGCACCAGGCGCTATGTGCCGGTTTTGGTGTTGACGCCATACACTCCGAGTATGGTATGACAGAACTTTTATCACAAGCATATTCAAAAGGTGATGGTGTATTTAATTGCCCACCCTGGATGAAGATTATTACACGGGATACTAACGATCCGTTTACATTAATAGGAGAGAGCAAAACCGGCGGCGTTAACATTATAGACCTGGCAAATATTAACTCATGTGCCTTTATTGCTACGCAAGATTTGGGAAAGGTTTATAATGACGGCTCTTTTGAAGTGATAGGCCGCTTTGATAATTCAGATATACGTGGCTGTAATTTACTCATTGCGTAAAATAGATATGCAACTGGCATAATATTCTTATTTTTGGCAATCAGAATTCTTAATATCATGATAGATAAATTTTTGCGCGACGAACAAGACCCTAAAGCGGTTGAGAAAATATACACCCGATTAGTTGATTTGCTAACTACCGGCGAGGAAATTTTATACATAGCAGTACAAAAAAAGCCTATTGTAAATCTCTTTCCTGATTGCATAGCGCTAACCAACAAACGCATCCTGTTCTTTTCGCCTGCCAATCTTGGCCTATCTATAAAGTTTGTTGATTTTGTTTGGAAAGATATTGTTGATGTATTTACCAAAGAAGAAATTATAGGTGCCGTTTTCAGTGCCAAAACTACAAACGGTGCCGAAATGGGTGTTGATTACCTGCCTAAGGTACAGGCACGTAAATTATACCAATATGCCCAGGAACGTAAAGAGGCCGAGCGTGAAGCCCGTCGCCTGCGCGAACTAGAAGAAAAACGCGCCGAATCAGGCTCATTACAAATTGACCATGCCGCGCCTGTAGCTTTCCAGCCATCTGCACCAACACAGGCTACTCCTGTTGAAGAACCTAAAAAAGATGAGTTAACGGAAAAACTAAAAAGACTAAAAACGTTATTCGAAAATGGATTGATATCTCAGGAAGAATACAACCAGAAAAAACTGGAGCTGCTAAGCGACTTTTAAACACATACAAAACCCGCCACAAGCGGGTTTGCTTTTTTCCTATCAGTTCTATAAGGTTGTTATTTACCTTACTACAATAATCCGTTATCGAAGTTAAAAGGATGAATGCTCCTAATCTTAGCT
The DNA here is from genome assembly GCA_028288315.1 of Mucilaginibacter sp. Taxonomy (GTDB): domain Bacteria; phylum Bacteroidota; class Bacteroidia; order Sphingobacteriales; family Sphingobacteriaceae; genus Mucilaginibacter. Next base: position 3,273 of record JAQBNY010000340.1, on the reverse strand, counting down.
TTTGTAATATCCGGATGAAAAGGGTTAAGCAGGTAATTAAATTCTTCGGGTAGAACTGATGATGGAACTTTCATCATTAAATGTTTTGTTTCCTTCAGGAACTGGTTGCCAATTTGCTTTAGTTCGATAGGTGGGGAAATGGTGGCCCAATTATCAGGCAGGATTTTAATATCTAAAGTGAAAATGTTTTTATCAGGTACCTCTATCTCTGCAATGCAAAAATTATCAGGAAGCAAAAGAGGGGGCAGGTGAACCAATGCTTCTAATACAGCTAATGCACGTGACGATGCCAGGTAAACTATTGAGTGGCCTTCGCTGTTCCAGCGGCCGCCATATAAGCGTGCACCAGTGCCGGTAAGATCGTTAACATAATTGCATTTGGCAATACGGTATAGTATCATCAGGCAAAAACGCCGTGCTCAATACGGCCAAGCTCTTTAAAAACCATATCAAACCCTGCAGATGTATCAAGGATGGTAACAGGTGCCTCACCCTTAAATACATGGCTCGGGGTTTTAACCCATGTTTTAAATTTATCCATAGAGCCAAAAACTTCCTCGCCCCGGGTATACAGACGTGCAAGTTCAACGGCTTTCTCCGCATATTCAGTTTTAATAATGGCATCGTCCTCGTAGCGTTGTAAGGTACGCTCAGAGATATGTAAGATGTTGGCTAACTCCTGGATGTTTAAAGATATTTTTTTGGCTAATGCCAGTAACGCTTTTTTAGGAAAGCCCTGTCGTGCAAGGTTAATAATATCAAAATCAGAAGAAGAGTTTGCTGATTTTGCTCCGCCTAACAAATTATAAAATGAGGTTGATGAACCCTGTGTAAAGTACATTGCCATAGGTTCATTAACCTCATTTTTAGTGTTATGCTTTATTTTATACGACATATATACAAATATATGGCACACATGTCGTAATTGCAAATTATTCCGCAATAATTAAAAAATAGTTTTTCTTGCCTTTTTGTGCAACTAAGTATTTGTTATTGATGAGTTTATCGCATTTATAAATGTCTTCGGCTGTGTTAATTTTTACCTTATTTATAGCTACGCCACCCCCTTGTATCATTTTTTTGGCTTCCCCTTTTGAAGTGAATATTGCTGTTTTTCCTGCAAGGAGGTCTGCCGCGTTTATTCCGTTTTCCAGTTCTTTCGCGTCAATAGTATAATTTGGTACACCACTAAACAAAGCTATTACTTCATCATCACTCAGTTCGTTTAAAAACTCAATGCCTGTATTGCCAAATAAAAACTCGGTAGATTTGATAGCCTTTTCATACTCTGCTTCGCCATGCACACGAATGGTTATATCTTTTGCCAATGCTTTTTGTAACACACGGGTATGTGGCGCTGCATCCTGCTCAATCTCCAAAGCTTCAATAATATCACGTTCAAATAAGGTGAAAATACGGATGTATGCTTTGGTATCAATATCAGTGGTATTTAGCCAAAATTGGTAAAACTGATATGGCGATGTACGCTTAGCGTCCAACCATACCGCTCCGCTTTCGGTTTTGCCAAATTTGGTACCATCGGCCTTTTTTATGAGTTGAGTGGTTAAAGCATAAGCCTCCCCGGCATCTTTACGTCGGATTAGCTCAGTACCGGTAACAATGTTGCCCCACTGATCTGATCCGCCCATTTGCAATATGCAGTTCTTGTGTTTCCACAAATAGTAAAAGTCATACCCCTGTACCAACTGGTAAGTAAACTCAGTGAACGACATGCCGGTATCACCCTCCAGGCGCTTCTTAACCGAATCTTTCGCCATCATATAATTTACGGTGAGGTGTTTGCCTACATCACGTATAAAATCTAAAAAGGTGAAGCTTTTAAACCAGTCGTAGTTATTTACCATTTCGGCACTGTTAGCGCCTGTATTAAAATCAAGGAAGTTTTCCAGCTGTTTTTTTACCGATTCAAGGTTATGCTGTAATACATCTTCAGACAGTAAATTACGCTCCTGTGATTTGCCCGATGGATCGCCAACCATACCTGTTGCACCGCCTACTAAAGCATAAGGCTTGTGGCCGGCCCGTTGAAAGTGTATAAGGGTCATGATCTGGGTTAAATGGCCCACATGCAGCGAGTCGGCAGTAGGGTCAAAGCCAATATATCCCGATGCCATACCTTTATTTAATAGGTCCTCGGTGCCGGGCATAATATCATGCAGCATGCCCCTCCAGCGTAATTCTTCAACAAAATTCATTAATAGTATATATCTGTTACAAAAAGGGCAAATATAGCAGAATAATCTGTTGCGAAGATGCTTGTGCTAATTGAGTTTTAAAACATTAAAGGGTAATTGTGGTATAATATCTGTGGCAACTGATTGTTTTTTTTGCCCGATTTTTGTAATTTGTACTAAACAGGTGATTATCTCTAGAGTATATGAATTTTCTTTCACACTATTATTTTGACCGGGATACAACAGATTGCTACTTTACTTTAGGTACAGTATTGCCCGATCTTTTAAAAAATGCGGATAAGACCATTATTCTACACCCTGAAAAGTTAGTGCACCCAAATCTCCGTGTTAATTCTATTATACAAGGCTGGAATAAGCATTTACTTGTTGATAAATATTTTCACTCATCTGAGTTTTTTTCAACTCACTCGCATCAGCTAAAAAAGGAACTGGCCCCGGCTATTGCAGGCTCACCGGTAAAGCCTTTCTTTTTAGGTCATATTGCTATTGAATTGATATTGGATAATTTGCTCATCACCAACAATGAAGTAAACGTTACTGATTTTTACAACCACCTGGATAATTGCAGAGAAAATATTATCTGTGAGTTTCTGGAGTTTGCAGGAATGAAGAACCCGGATGTGTTTTTAAAGTTTTATGACGAATTTAAGCATAGTCGTTATTTAAACACTTATATTAATATAGACCAGATCACCTATGCGCTTAAGCGTATTTGCATGCGGGTGTGGAACAATCCGTTTACTCAACAACATGAACGGGATATGACCGCCATATTAACCACTTACCGGTTAAGTTTGTTTGATAACTATAAAAGCATTTACCAGGAAATATCAAGCCAATTGATACAAGTTTCTTAGGTTAATAGCTTTCATGAGTACTTTGGGTGTATCAAACTTACCCAAAATTTATAAAAACTGCCTAATTGCCTGATTTTTACATTAAATATTATTTTTTCAATAAAAATTATATCCCTACCTTTGCAGTCCCAATTAAGTGTTGGGAAAAAGGAGTAAAATTATTTAATGGCAAAAAAACAAGAAGCAGAAAAAGAATTAAA
>JAQBNY010000336.1 GCA_028288315.1 Mucilaginibacter sp. | reverse complement strand
TTTAATTGCATTTTTGTTTAGTATCCGTTTAAAATTAAAAGAAAGTAAATCCTAAACCTATGCATCCACTAATATTTAAAGAGGTATTATCAGTAACCATGATCCTCTTCGCAATTATTGATATTTTAGGGGCTATACCCGTAATAATACAATTGCGCCAGCGTGCCGGTCATATCGAGTCAGAGAAAGCGAGCATAGTAGTACTAATTCTAATGGTTGCCTTCCTTTTTGTGGGCGATGAACTGCTGGCCGTAATAGGGTTGGATATATCATCATTCGCCATAGCAGGTTCCATAGTAATTTTTATTATTGCGCTGGAGATGATATTAGGTGTCAACTTTTTTAAAGAAGAAGCTCCTGAAGCTGTTTCAATAGTGCCGCTTGCATTTCCTTTAATTGCAGGCGCAGGCACCATGACAACCCTGTTATCCTTAAAATCGCAATATCAAACGCAAAATATTCTAGTAGGAATTGTGCTTAATACGCTGTTTGTCTACCTGGTACTAAAGAACGTGCAATGGCTCGAAAAACTTTTCGGCAAAACAGGTTTGCACATTTTGCGTAAGGCATTTGGTATAATCCTGTTAGCTATTGCCATAAAGTTGTTCAGGAGTAATAGCGGACTGTAAGAGCATTTTTAATAATGTCATTGTGAGAAGCGTAGCGACGTGGCAATCTCGTAGCCGGTGCATGACCGCTTGTCCAGCGACGATATTACCACGCTATCGCTCGTATGACATATTTTTTGTATTGTCTTAATTCTTGACTCTTTCTTCTTGCTTCGCTGGTTTCTACTGTTTACTCCGCTCTTAAACTCTCTACAGGGTTAGCCAGCGCAGCTTTAATGGTTTGTATACCGATCAATATCGCGGTAACTATGGTTAGTGATATTACTGCAATAACAAACGGAACAGGTGTAAGGCTAATTTTATATGCATAATCACTAAGCCAGTGCTGCATTAATACATATGCCAACGGGCAAGCTACTAAGCCTGCAATAACAACTGTTCCTAAAAAATCCTTCATAAACAATAATATCACATTATTAACTGACGAGCCCAGCACCTTGCGGATACCTATTTCCTTTGTGCGTTTTTGAATGCTTAATGAAATAAGCCCCAATACACCTAACAGCACAATAATGATGGCTAAACCCGTTGCCAGATACGCCGCTTTTTTTAGCTGTATCTCTGTTTTGTACATCTTGGCAAGGGCATCGTCCATAAAGTTATATTCAAAAGGCGCGCCGGGCATAACTTCTGCCCATTTTTGTTGTACCGCCGCAAGACTCTCTTCCAGGTTACCCGGTTGTATCTTGATGGAGAAGTAGCGATAAAAGGGTAAATAATTAATGTTAGCGAAAGTTATAGGCAGTATGCGTCCCTGCATTGTTCCAAACTGGAAATCAGCTACCACACCGCATATTGTTAATACAGGCATATTATTAGCTTTAAACTGCTGCCCTATGGCAGCCTTAGCATTAGTATAACCTAATGCTTTTAAGTGCGTTTCGTTAATCACGACTTTGGCTGAATCACCGGGCATGTATTGCGATTTGAAAAATTCACCTGCTTTAAGTGAAAGGCCGTAGGTTGCAGCATATTGATTATCGGTTAGTAATAATTGGGATGTAAAAGCTTGTGTAGAATCGGCAGACATTTTATAAGCCTGCAAGTTGCCACTGTTAGAACCGTCCAGTATTTCCCACGACAGGGTAACTGAACTAACCTGAGGGACTTGTGATAAGCGGTAACGGATATTTTCCATTTTTTGCACGCCGGGTTTTGACCAATCGCGTGGGAGCTGGGCATAGACTACATAATCTTTATCATAGCCTAAACTTTTGCTAAAAAACAAATTCACCTGCTTTGAAATTATGATAGCGCTTATCAACACAATTGCTGCCGTAGCAAACTGGAAGGCAATTAATCCCTTGCGGAAAAAAGCATTGTCTTTTACCTGGTTCAATTTTCCTTTTAATGAATCAACTGATTTTAATGAAGATAATACCAAGGCGGGGTATAAACCTGCCAGTAAGCCAATTAAAAGTGCCAATATAACCGGGAAAACATAAAAATAAACAGGGAAAGAGAAAAGACCAGTGATCTCAGTTGTCAGCAGATCAGCAAAAAAGGGACGAGCAAGCGTATAAAGCGCAAGGGCAATCAAGGTAGCGATCATTACCATTAATACAGATTCTGTGAGAAATTGCCAGATTAACTGTTTTCTTAATCCGCCAAGTACTTTGCGTATACCCATTTCTTTCATCCGTTGCGATGAACGACTGATACAGATATTCACAAAGTTGATAACTGCCATCAGCAAAATAAACAACGCAATAAACGATAACGTGTAAAGCATCTTTTTGATAGTACCATTACCTGCGTTTAAGTAGTAAGATTTTAAAGGAACCACATATGGGGTAAGGTTGGCAGCTATTTGCGGCGGTGCGTTTTTCTTAATCAGGCTGCGCATGGGGCCATCAAGATCCTGCGGCTTTATACCTTTACGTAGTTCAATTAAGCCAACTATTACAGTGTTGTTCCAGCCATCTAAACTTCTGCCTAAAAACTTGGCAGCCCTTGCAGGTAAAAAAAAGGTACTGATGTTATTATCATTTAAATTGGTTACAGAATTTTTAGACAACTTTTTCAACACACCTGTTATAGTAAAATCATGATTTATACGCGAAAAATTTTCGATACTTACCGTTTGTCCTACAACATCTGTTTTGCCGAAATATTTAATGGCTCTATCTTCGGTTATAACTACCGAAAAAGGATCATTAAGTGCTGTGTTTGCATCTCCATGCAACAATTTAAAACCATATGTGGTTAAAAAAGTGCTGTCTCCAACTTGTATAATTTCCCTAAAGTGCTTATCCCCTTTTGAAACGTTTGAGGTCACACCATCCCAATGGTAATAATTGGCTACAAGGTTTGGGTACTCATCCTTTAAAGTTTTAGGCATGGGCGCAAGTGCAGTAAGCACATAACCCATATTTGGGTCTTTCCATTTGCTTTGAATTATATATTGATTATCTGCATTCTTCAGATCTGAGTTGATGTTGGTTTCATGCCACACATACCCGGCTATGAGTAAAGTAAAGGCAATACCTACAGACAGGCCAAAAACGTTTATTAGCGAAAAAAGCTTATGTTTCCAGAGGTTACGCCAGGCGATGATGAAGTAATTATACAGCATAGGTGTTTGTTTAGTTAAACTAATGTAGCACCCTAATTATCAATAAATGAAAAGATTAACACTTTTTAACTATTCTCTTTTTATGTTATGGCGGCCCACCCTGCGCAACAATGAATGTATATCATTTGCTGGTTAACCTTGCTACAAACATGGTATCGGCTTTACGCTCATAGCCTTTCAATACCTGGGTTTCTTCTAATTTCAGCCCCAGTTCGTTTACCATAAAATCAACTGCATCTTCATTCTCGGCTTTAAAGGCAGAGCAGGTAATATAAATAATAGGGGCACCTGGTTTAAGGTGCTTGGTTACATTAGGAATAATACTTTGTTGCAGGCGCTTAAAAAAGTCTGTACGGTGCTGATCAAACTGGCTGATCATTTCGGGAGTACGCCCCCAGGTACCCGAGCCGCTGCAGGGAGCATCCAATATAATGCCATCAAACTCGTAGTTATATAAAAGTTGTTCGTTGCTTTCAGTAAGGTCGAGGAGTTTTTTTTGGTATTTGAGGATGCCGGCTTGCTGAAAGCGCTCATCTAAATTGGATAGTATAGATTCGCGAATATCTGATACAACCAGCTTAATATCTGGCTGCAAGCTATGTAGTAATAATGATTTACCGCCCGATGCAGCGCAGGCATCCCACCAACTATCCCATTTATGGGGTTTAAAAAATTGCGCGGTTTGTTGTGAAGAGTAATCCTGCACCTCAAACCAATGTTTTTTAGAGAATATTGCATCAAGCCGCGTGCCATTTGGCAAGGATAGGCAACCGTTGCCTTCGTCTTTAAATATTACCTGGGCTTTGTTTAACTCTGCTTTTACCTGCGCTTCAAAGCCTTTACTCACTCTTATATACAAATCGGGCTGAATAAAGAATGACTTTAAGAACGCGTCCCGGTCAATTCCGTTGGATAGTTGCGCCACCCACGGAAAAACACCTTCCAGCTTAAAATCCGGATAAATGGATTTGATAAGGCTAATCTTTTCATCAATGGTAAAACCCACACAGGCTGCCCATTCGGGTTTAAAATGTTGCAGAAAAGAATTGGTATGGGTGTTGCACAAAAGCTCGGCAACCATTAACCTTTCATCAGCAGGTAAATTAGGCAGTGCCCTGCCCAGACGAAAATAGTTGTAAACCAAACGCCCGGCAACCCGCCTGTCTGTAGAGCCCATTTGTTTATTCTGACGATAAAAGCCGGGTAGAAATTTGCCTAAAGGCGTATCAGCCGGATATTCATCCAGTATGCGCTGAAACGTTTTAAGCTGGTTTATGGCTTTCATTCTATCTTTTTAAGATCAAAATTTTCGTATCGTAAAATATCAACATGGGTATTTACCCAACCTTGCCCTGGTTTTTTTATAAAGTGGAAGCCATTATGTATCCCTGCATAATCTACTTGCTCGGGGTTTTTAAAGCCTTTGTCATCCTTAGCCAGCAATTCTCAAAAATACATTCCCTGGTCAAAGCCCTTAATAGCAAAATCTGTAGGCTCGGTATGGTAAGCCCGACGATAACTGCGTAAAAACATATTGGTTTGCCCCGACTTGTAATTTACATTATCGGTTGATGTAATATGCGTTTTTAAACGCTGTAACTGGGCCGCCTTTAAAAAGGTAAACTTTTCCCAATTAGGATGACCAAACACCGTAACCGGATATTTTTTTGATAAAGTATCTAATGAGTGTAATATAACCAACAGGAAGGCTTGTTTAGTTGATGGTACAACAAATATATTTTCATCTGTAGCAGATAGTTGGGGTATAAGCGGTGTTAAATTACCGCGAACAATGGTTGTACTAACCACTTGTATCTTCCGATTGCTCAAACTATCAACTGTACGTTTAAATGGGGTGGTATAAAGCTTCTCATCACTAAAGCCAGAGTTGAGGATGAATAATTTTTTAGGCTTAATGCGGTTGGTAATATATGTTGCCGCACCCTTTGCATGATACTCCAGCGGAGGGGTCATGGTAACCAGGTTTGGGTTATTAAACGTAGCCGGTGATGCCGGTGATAGTGGTGACACTATAGGTTTATTTGCATTAATTAGCACAGAGGTAAAGATCTTTACATCTTCCGGAAATATAGGCCCTACTATCAGGTCTCCATTTCTTATCTGCGGGTTAAAGGCCAGGCTGTGTGCCTGTGCCACATCGTCCTTGCTGTCAAATATTTGCAATTTATAATTTGCACCTATGCTGGTAAGCGAATCTAAAGCCAATTTAAAACCCTGATAATATTCTACAGACATATTGGCCTTTTTTAGATCGGCCGCTGAGTATGTTTGCTTAAATGCTGCATGATCAAGCCCTAATGGCAGTATTAGTGATATAACAGAAGTTTTAGCTGATACATTCGTAACCGGTTGTTTTGCTTCCGGGGTGGGCTTTTCAGTTGTTGTTTTTACAGACGGCTGGGGTGCAGGCCGCAACTTGGGCGAGCACGCACCAACTATCAGCGCTAAAAAAACAATTAACCACTTATTCCCACTCAATTGTGGCCGGTGGCTTCGAACTAATGTCATATACTACCCGGTTTATTCCTTTTACGTTATTAATGATCTCGTTTGATATTTTTGCAAGCAGATCATAAGGCAAGTGGCACCAGTCTGCCGTCATTCCGTCTAATGACTCTACCGCACGCAGGCATATTACGTTCTCATAGGTTCGCTCATCTCCCATAACACCTACTGATTGTACAGGTAAATATATAGCGCCTGCTTGCCAAACTTTATCATAAACACCGCCAGACCGCAAATTGTTGATATAAATTGCATCGGCCTGTTGTAATATATCAACTTTTTCCGGAGTTATCTCACCTAATATTCTGATAGCCAATCCGGGGCCTGGAAAAGGGTGGCGGCCTAATATGTTCGGGTCAATACCTAAAGCTTTACCAACCTTGCGTACTTCGTCTTTAAATAAGGTATTTAATGGCTCAACAACTTTCAGCTTCATAAAATCAGGCAAGCCGCCAACATTATGGTGAGATTTTATTGTTGCCGATGGGCCTTTAACCGATACTGATTCAATAACGTCCGGATAGATTGTACCCTGGCCTAACCAGCTTACACCTTGTACCTCATGAGCGGCATCATCAAATACCTCAATAAATACACGGCCAATAGCTTTACGTTTTTTCTCCGGATCGCTTATGCCGGCTAACGCATCATAAAAACGCTGTTTGGCATCTATTCCTTTTATATTAAGGCCCATGTGTTTGTAGGAATCCAAAACAGATTCATACTCATCTTTACGCAGTAAGCCGTTATCAACAAATATACAATGGAGGTTAGTGCCTATTGCCTGGTGCAACAAAACTGCAGCTACTGATGAATCAACACCGCCCGAAAGACCCAAAACAACTTTATCGTTACCTAATTTTGCTTTTAATTCGGCAATGGTAGTTTCTATAAATGAGTCAGGTGTCCAGTCCTGGCTGCAACCGCAAATGTCAACTAAAAAGTTTTGCAACAATTGTTTACCATCAATACTATGCGTAACCTCCGGATGGAACTGAATACCATAAGTTTTGGTTCCGGTTATTTGGTAGGCGGCAACTTTTACGCTATCGGTACTGGCAATTATTTCAAAATCATCTGCTATACGTGAAATGGTATCGCCATGCGACATCCAAACCTGTGAGCCTGCAGGCACATCTTTAAATAATAGGTTATCTTTTTTAACATAATCAAGGTTAGCACGGCCATACTCACGTGTGCTTGAAGCTAAAACCTCACCACCATGAAAATGGGCAATATATTGTGCACCATAACAAACGCCCAAAATAGGCAGTGTTTTGTGATATTTAATAAAATCGAAATGGGGTGCATCTGCCTGGCGTACCGAATACGGGCTACCCGAAAGGATGATACCTTTTACGCTGCTGTCAACTTCAGGAACTTTATTAAAGGGGTGAATCTCACAGTAAATATTGAGCTCCCTGACACGGCGCGCTATTAATTGCGTAAACTGCGAGCCAAAGTCAAGAATGAGGATTTTTTCTTGCATGGGCAAAGATAGGGATTTGGTTGGAAATGTTGTAGAGGTTG
>JAQBNY010000332.1 GCA_028288315.1 Mucilaginibacter sp. | reverse complement strand
GGTAAGCATCTAAATTTAAGTTAGCAGTGGCGTTATTGTGTAAGTTAACTTCAAATTCTATTTTAGATAAGTTACCAAATGATTTTACCTGGGTGTTATCATAAGCGCTAATTGCACGCAAATCATTGGCAGTTACCCAAACCACTAATTTTTGATTAGTGTATGATGATATGCGTAATACACCATCGCGGCTTTGTACCAACGCGTTTTCTTTATAGTACTTGTTGTAAACCTTTACCTGATCGGTACTACCGTCAGATATGTAAAGCTCAACATTTCCGTGAATCTCAATTTTATTGATTTTACTCACGTTGTTTAAAACGGTGCTTACTTCTTTGTCATTGTTGTTTGAGTTTGCGTAAGCTGAATTGCTGTTTACCATTGCTAAAGATGCTATAGCGAAGATGGTTAAGATTGTTGTTTTCATTTTATTAATATTTTGATTGCCAGATAATTGTACTGTGTTATTTTTAAATACATATATAAGACTATCCCAATTTTAAAACGTTACAGCTATATGACCTCAAATAGATATGACCCCTGTTTATCTCGGTAAACAGTCAATTTTAATCGGCGAAATAAGGTAAAGAATCAGGAGACAAAATCGTTTATCATGCTGAACGATAGTGAAGCATCTATCCGCAAGTAGGTCCTTCGTTCCTCGGGATGACAAAGGGTAATCTAAAATCGTTTGTCATGTTGAACGCTTGAAGCATCTAATCGGCAAGTAGATCCTTCGTTCCTCGGGATGACAAAGGGGCTAATCTAAAAATGTCATGCTGAACGCTTGAAGCATCTAATCGGCAAGTAGATCCTTCGTTCCTCAGGATGACAATAATAATAAGTACAGGGCACTAAAAGAAAAAGGCCATCGCAATAACGATAGCCTTTGGAATATATGTTGAACTTTTGCAAAAGTAGTGCTTACAAATTCGCTAATTCAGTTTTAGGTTGAATTGCAATGGGATTTGTTGTATTGCTAACGTTCTCTGCAGCTAAATTAGTATGGTTAACTGATGCTGATTTTTCTTGTACCAGATTATAATCAGTTACGTTACCGGTAAGGTCTGCTTTAGCGCGATCATTTACTTTAATATTTGCTTTGTAAACATCCAGATTTAACTTAGCTGATGCGTTATTATTTAAAGTTACATCAAGGTTTATTTTAGATAAGTTGCCAAATGATTTTACTTCGGCATTATCATAAGCTGTGATGGCACGCAAATCATTAGCGGTTACCCAAACTACTAATTTTTGATCCGCGTATGATGAGATACGCAACACACCATCCTGGCTTTGTACCAACGCGTTTTCTTTATAGTATTTGTTGTAAACTTTTACCTGGTCTGCACTACCGTCAGATACGTAAAGTTCAACATTTCCACGAATCTCTATCTTGTTGATATTACTTACATCTTTCAGTATTGTGCTGTTTTCATCTTTGTCGGGTTTTACTGATGCATATGTTGATGACACAGTACCTATTGCTAAAGTGAAGATGGTTGCTATTGTTAAAAATTGAGTTTTCATTTTTATTTATTATTTTGATTGTGAGCTATTTGTGTTACTTGTTTTTTAAATACATCAATATGACGACGCGAAGATTAAAACGTTACAGCAAGTTATAGTCAAATAGATGTATGCCCTGTTTATATCGGCGAACAGGCTAAATACCCCGGCGAATGGCAGAAGAAAATTTAGATGTATAACCCCGGCAGACTGTAAAAGCCCGCGCAATCCCATTATCCTTATTTAAGGATAAACCCCAGCGGGGTTAAAGCTTTGTAGAGAAATAATCAAATAGCAATACCGTGCCATCGGTACGGAACTATACCATGTTGCGTATCGATGGCACGCTAAAATGTTTAATTATCATTTTCTACAAAGCTTTAGCACCTAACGGCGCTATTTATAAAAATATATCTTCTTAAATAATGACATTGGGCGCAATCCCCCCTATTGGCTCTGCATTTTTTGCCTGTTTGCTTACGTTTATGAGCAAACCTATCTCAACACAATACACTTGTAGCACTTATTCCTTTAAACCCTATATTAGCGTTATAATCATGATTGCTATAAACCCCGAATTAAGAATAGTTAATGTTACCCGCTATGTTACGCCTTTGCGCGAAGGCGGTTCATTGCCTGCTATTGCCGAGGCTGACGACGGCTTTTTGTATGTATTGAAGTTTCGTGGTGCCGGCCAGGGCCCCAAGGCCTTAATAGCCGAACTGATAGGCGGTGAAATTGCCCGCGCACTTGGTTTCAAAATTCCCGAACTGGTGTTTGTAAACCTCGATGAAGCATTTGGCCGTACCGAGCCTGATGAAGAGATTCAGGATCTGCTAAAGTTTAGCGTAGGTCTGAATCTGGCTTTGCATTACCTCTCAGGTGCCATAACCTTTGACCCAACAGTCACCCTGGTTGATAGTAAGCTGTCATCGCAAATTGTATGGATGGATGCTTTGTTAACCAATGTAGATCGTACGGTGCGTAATACCAATATGCTGATGTGGCATAAAGAACTATGGCTGATAGATCATGGTGCTGCCCTGTACTTTCATCATAGTATGGAAAACTGGGAAGAGCAGGCCAAACGCCCTTTCACACAGATAAAGGATCATGTTCTGCTTAAAAAAGCTGCCGATCTGGAAACGGTTGATAAGGAGTTTAAAGCAATATTAACACCCGAGCGTATCGATGCCATTGTAGCCATCATCCCTGATGAATGGTTAACAGACAGATCATTTGAAACAGAGGACGACCAACGGCAGGTATACGCCCGGTTCCTGAATACCCGTATAGCAAATTCTGACATATTTGTAAATGAAGCCCAACATGCAAGATCGTCACTTATTTGAATATGCCGTTATACGCGTGGTGCCCAGGGTAGAACGCGAAGAATTCATGAATGTGGGTGTTATTATGTATTGTAATAAACAAAAGTTTCTGAAAATGATGTACAAGATAGATGCAGATCGCTTAACCGCTTTCTCAAAAGATTTGGACATAGCAGAGCTGGAAGAAAACCTTTTATCATTTCAAAGGATATGCTCGGGCAGCAAAGAAGGTGGCCCTATCGCTTTGTTAGATGCCGCATCTCGTTTCCGCTGGTTAACAGCTACACGTAGTACGGTAGTGCAATCTTCAAAAGTACATCCCGGCTTTTGTTTGGATGGAGAGGATACCCTAACCCGACTATATAATCAATTAGTATTATAATAAAACAAAAATAAACTTAAACCCGTTATGAAACTTAAATTCTTATTAATCCCCGTTGTATTACTTGCGGCCTGCAAAGCGCCCGTTAAAGAAGAAACTGCTGTAAAAGAAGTGCCGTCTGCACCTATTCAGGGTACATGGAAAATGCTATCTGCCGTAACAGTTACTAAAGGCGATAGTGTATATACCTATCCGGTAAAAGGCCAGGAGATGATCAAAATTATTAATAATAGCCACTTTGCTTTCTTTAAGCACGACATTAAGGGTGGTGGCAGCAAACCTATTTATGATACAGGCGCAGGCACTTACAAACTGGATGGTGATAACTATACCGAAAACCTGCAATACTGCAATTACCGCGAATGGGAAGATCATTCTTTCAACTTTAAGATAACCTTTAAGGGCGATACCCTGATACAGCGGGGCATTGAAAAGATAGACAGCTTAAAGATTGATCATGAGATAGTTGAGACCTATATTAAACTGAATAAATAATACGGATTTATTCGCGATTTAAATTTTACATTAACTTACCAATTATAATTTTAATGACCCTTAACTTAAAGATTAAAGCCCTTGCAATATGCTTTGCGCTGGTTTGTTTTGCTAATGCACTACAAGCTCAAAAATTTAAAGTGATAGCCTTTTATACCGCCAAACAAGATCAGGCCCATATCAGCTTTGTACATGAAGCTAACAAATGGTTCCCTCAAATGGCAAAGAAGTATAACTTCAGCTATGACTCTACCAATAATTGGAGCAACCTTAATGCGGCTTACCTTGCTAAATATAAAGTAGTACTGTTTTTAGATACCCGCCCGGAGGACTCTACCCAACGCGCGGCATTTGAAACATACATGAAAGGTGGTGGCGGCTGGATGGGGTTCCATTTTTCGGCATTTGCACTTAGCAAATCAGCTATACCGGCCAACTGGGACTGGTACCATAACGAGTTTTTAGGTTCGGGCCAGTATGGCAGCAACACCTGGCGGCCAACATCAGCCATTTTACGGGTGGAAGACAGGACGCATCCGGCTACCAAAAATTTACCCGAAACCTTTAAAGCATCACCAAACGAATGGTATCGCTGGGAAAAGGACCTGAGCAAAAATCCTGATATAAAAATATTGGCGTCTATTGATTCTACAAGCTTCCCATTGGGCACCGGGCCAAAGCAGAGTGAGATATGGCACAGCGGCTACTACCCTGTGGTATGGACTAACAAGAACTACAAGATGATATACCTTAATATGGGGCATAATGATATAGACTATGAGAACAAAACCAACAAGGATCTATCTCACACTTTAGACAACCCTGTAGAGGATAAGCTCATCATTGATGCCATATTATGGTTGGGTACAGGTAAAAAAATTGTGAGTAAATAGTTATTAATACAAACTTTAATAGATTTGGTCTTTATTCATACTCATACCAATTTCAATTTCCAATAAATGAAAAAAGGATTTTTAATTGCCTGCTCGGTATTTATTTCGGCAGGTTTATTTGCCCAGTCTGCCAAGCCAAAAGTGCTTTACTCTGCTGCCAATAAAACAGTAAAGGTATATGTTACTGAAAAGGGCACTGATAAGAGGCTGGCACCAGCAGGTTCATTAACGTTTAGCGATAATCCACAACCACCAGAAACTGAGTTTTCAGTATTTGTTGACCCAACGCAACAGTTTCAAACCATGCTGGGAATTGGTGGTGCATTAACAGATGCCGTTGCCGAAACATTTTATAAATTGCCAAAGGATAAGCAAAAGGAACTCTTAGCTGCATATTATGATAAAAAAACAGGTATTGGCTTTTCACTGGCCCGTACCAACATACAAAGCTGCGATTTTAGCAGCAGCAGTTATAGCTATATAAAAGAAGGTGATGCCGCGCTAAAAACATTTGACATTAGCCACGATAAAAAATATCGTATACCCTTTATTAAAGAAGCTACTGCTGCAGCAGGTGGTAAATTAACCTTGTTTGTATCGCCATGGAGCCCGCCGGCTTTTATGAAAGATAATAACGACGTGTTACACGGCGGTAAATTGAAACCTGAATTTGCGCAAAGCTGGGCTAATTTCTACGTGAAGTTTATTAATGAATATCAAAAGGCAGGGGTTCCTATATGGGGTTTATCTGTACAAAATGAACCTATGGCAACCCAAACATGGGAATCATGTAAATTCACTGCCGAAGAAGAACGCGATTTTGTAAAAAACTATTTAGGCCCAACACTGGCAAAAGGTGGCATGGCAGCAAAAAAACTGATTGTTTGGGATCATAACCGCGATTTATTATACCAACGTGCAAGTACTATTTTAGAGGATCCGGCTGCGGCTAAATACATTTGGGGAATAGGTTTCCATTGGTATGAAACCTGGACAGGTGCCGGTCAAAATTTTGAAAGCACCAGGCTTACCCATGAGGCTTTCCCTGATAAGAACCTGATCTTTACCGAAGGCTGCGTAGAAAAATTCGACTTTAACCGTTTAAATGACTGGGCACTTGGCGAACGTTATGGCCTTTCAATGATTAACGATTTTAACGCAGGTACCGTAGGCTGGACAGACTGGAATATTCTTTTAGATGAAAAAGGCGGACCAAACCACGTAGGCAACTTTTGCTTTGCACCGGTACATGCCGATACACGCAACGGTAGTTTAATATATACCAACTCTTACTACTACATGGGCCATTTCTCTAAATTTATACAGCCGGGAGCTAAACGTATAGCAAGTGTTGCCAGTCGCGATAAACTGTTAACCACCGCTTACATGAACCCCGATGGTAAAATTGCAGTTGTGGTTATGAACCGTACTGATGAGAAGATTGAGTACAGCCTTTGGATAAAAGGTAAAGCAGCCAAAACAACCAGCGAACCACATTCAATTGCTACGCTGGTAGTGGAGTAATCCTTCCATAAATTATTAGCTAAAAGGCGCTTTAAGTATTTAAAGCGCCTTTTTTCATTTATCTCCGATAAAAACAGATATTAGCTTTTTCTAACCAATATACAGATACCAATCTTTCCGGCTATGAAAACCGTAACCCGTTTGCTGTTAGTACTCATATTTTGTTTTGGAGCTATGCATTTATCGGCACAAAACAAACGCCTTACTTATTGTAACCCCTTGAATTTAGATTACGGTTACACACCGTTTGAAAATTTTGCGGCCTGGGGAAAGCATCGTGCTACAGCCGACCCAACTATGACTTTTTTTAAAGGTAATTACTACCTGTTTAGCACCAACCAGTTTGGTTACTGGTGGAGCCCTGATATGCTGAACTGGAATTTTGTTTATCGCAAGTTTCTTCGTCCATACAACGAGGTACAAGGTGATGAGCTTTGCGCTCCGGCAACTTTGGTTTTAGGCGATACGCTGTTGGTTATTGGCTCAACTTATAATAAAGACTTTACCCTGTGGATGAGTACTGATCCTACCCATGACACATGGAAGGCTGCTAAAGATTATTTTAAGGTAGGCGCCTGGGACCCGGGTATGTTTGCAGATGATGATGGCAGGGTTTATATTTATCATGGCTCAAGCAACACTTTTCCACTTTATGGGCAGGAGATAGACCGCAAAACTTTTGAGCCAATTGGCCCAAAAGTGGAAACAATAAAGCTCAACTGGCAGGAACATGGCTGGGAACGTTTTGGCGAAAATAATGATAATGTTTTCTTAACCGGCTTTATGGAAGGCTCATGGATGAACAAGCACAACGGCAAGTATTACCTGCAATATGCATCGCCGGGTACCGAAGGCAGGGGTTATGGCGATGGTGTTTATGTGGGCGATAAACCGCTTGGCCCATTTACCTATCAAAAGCATAACCCGTTCAGTTATAAGCCGGGTGGTTTTGCTAAAGGTGCCGGGCATGGCGCAACATGGGCAGATAAGCATGGTAATTACTGGCACATTTCTACCATGGTTATTGATGTAAAAAACAATTTCGAGCGCCGTATTGGCTTTTGGCCCGCCGGGTTTGATAACGATGGTACATTGTACACCAACACTGCCTATGGCGATTACCCGCATTATTTGTCGGCGGGGAAGGAAGATCACCTAAAAAGTAATTTTACCGGCTGGATGTTGCTTAATTATAATAAACCTGTAGAGGTATCATCAACCCTGGGTGCATATGTGCCAAATTTGGCTGTTGATGAAGATATTAAAACCTATTGGAGCGCAAAAACTGCCAAAGGCGAATGGTTAAAAACCGACCTTGGCGAAGTAAGCACTGTAAAAGCTATCCAAATTAATTATGCCGATCAGGATGCTACCTTCATGGGGAAATCGCAGGGCGTATATCATCAATACATCATATCATCATCTCTTAATGGTAAAACCTGGAAAACACTGGTAGATAAAAGCAAGAACAAAAAAGATGTTCCGCATGATTATGTAGAGCTTAAAGCCGCCACCAAAGCGCGTTATTTAAAGATAACTAATTTGCATATGCCAACAGGTAAGTTTGCCTTGTCGGGCTTCCGTGTGTTTGGTAAAGGTACCGGTGCGGCACCAGATACGGTTAAAAATCTGATAGTTTTGCGAGGTGATGCCGAACGCCGTAACTCATGGCTACGCTGGCGCCAAACTGATGGCGCGGTAGGTTATACCATTTACATGGGCATAGCGCCAGATAAACTGTACAATAATATTATGGTTTACAATGTAAACGAATACTATTTTAATGGTATGGAAAAAAGCCTGCCATACTATTTCCAGATAGAGGCGTTTAATGAGAACGGAGTGAGTAAGCG
>JAQBNY010000307.1 GCA_028288315.1 Mucilaginibacter sp. | reverse complement strand
GTTACAACATTGAAATATACTGGTCCGCGATAATATCGTGTAAGTAATAAGATCGCTTCGTTCTTCAGTTAATAATTAATTAAGTAAAACCGTACACTGTAAGCGAGTGTGCGGTTTTTTTGTTATTTAACTTAGAAAGTATCTAAACAATTGCACTTAGCACAAAACCAATCTCTGTAAAATGAAATTTGCCCTATTTTGGTATATTATGAAAAGCCTTTATTCCAAAACTTATCAATATGAGTGCAGTTTGATTTCTTTAAAGTTAGTTTACTGCACTGTTTGTCTTTTAGACGAATTACCCTTGTAAATGTAAAGAAAGAAGTTGTTCCACTAGCTTCTTCACCATCTATCCATCCGAACCAAATACTTTCTTCCCAGCATTGCTGCGTCTTACTGAGCAACTCCCTTTGAATATTAAAGTAAGATTATCATATCGTTACTATATCAATTTGGAGCTAAAAATTCAGTATTCATTCAGATTTGAACAGGTGATTTGCACAAAAAATCATAACAAATGAAGCACTGTTTTTACATGATATTAGTTTTCCTGTCGTTATCGTCTTTTTGTTTTGCGCAAAGCACAATTCTGAAAGGGCAAGTAACTGATAAAACTACAAAGGAACCGTTAACAGGGGCCTATGTTCATTTTGATAATCAAAAGGGAGGTAGCGTAACCGATGCTTTTGGCCACTACCAGGTCAACAACATCCCGGCTGGTAACTATAAGCTTAAAATTAAATATATAGGTTATGAAGAGCTTGAGCAAAATATTGATATTGCAGCTGGCCAGGTTGTTACCTTAAATTTGCAATTGGAAGAGAGCACGCAATCTCTTAACGCGGTTAATGTATATGCAAAGGCAAATACAGCTTCTGAGTCTTCTTCACGCAAATCAGAACAGCATGCAGGTAATATTACCAATGTAATATCTGCACAAGCTATGCAACGCTCTCCGGATATTAATGCAGCCAATGCCTTGCAACGAGTATCGGCAGTAACACTGCAACGTAACAGCGGGTCTGATGATGCTTACGCAATAATAAGAGGGTTGGAGCCACGCTATAATAACACATTGATAAATGGGGTTAAAGTAACCAGCCCTGACCCGGTTTCGAGGTTTATTTCTCTTAGTGTGGTGCCATCAGATCTGTTAGATAGGGTGGAAGTTAGCAAAACACTTACGCCTGAAATGGAGGGTGACGCAATTGGCGGTACTGTAAACCTTGTGTTTAAAGATGCGCCTGATTATGAGTATTTTAAAGCAAATGGTTCAGTTGGTTATAGTGGATTATTTTTTAATCGCAAGTATGATGACTTCTCTCATGGCGCGGTGCAAACTCAAAGTCCTGCCGAGAGGTTTGGACCTTCATATATAGCCAACCCAGGTAATTTTTCAAGGGCCAATCTTGATTTTACTAAAAAGAATGCTCCATTAAGTTCGCTTTTGGGTTTTACTTATGGCCGCAGGTTTTTTAAAAACAAGTTAGGTTTTATTGTGTCTGATAGTTATCAAAACCAGTATTATGGCACAAATTCGCAATTTAATATTGCCCAGATAGACACGAGGCCCGGTAAAAATTTCCAGCCCGTTATTTCTGATGTGGCCAACCGTACCTATTCAACACAGCAGTTAAACAACGGTTTATCTACACACCTTGATTATCAGTTTAATGATAAGAATAAAATAACATTAGATAATGTGTTCTTATATACTTATATGGCCCAAACAAGGTTAAGTATAGATACCTCTATACTGGGTGGCAATGGAGGCCGTATTGGGCCAGGTACCGGTACAGTGTTTAATGATAACAGGTCAACTATTCAAAACCAGTATACAGAAAATTTGAAGTTAAGCGGTAAACATGTGCTTACAAAACATTTCCTTTTCGATTGGTCGGGAGTATACAGTAACGCAACGCAAAATGCACCAGATAGGGCCAATGTAACTACTAATCATCTTATCAATCCTGATTTTACCAGTACCCCCGATTATTTATACAATGTATCGAGAATATGGCAGCGAAGCGGTAATAAAGACCTTAGTGGTATGGCCAACCTGGGGTATAAAACCGCGTTAAGCGAAAAAAATGTTCTTGAACTAAAAGTAGGCGGTTTATATAGGCACAGTACAAGGTTTAATACACAAAACCAATATACTTTAAAAGCAGCACCAACAGCCAATGGCGTTAAAAGCCCGTTTACAGATATTTATGCAGCCGATTGGCTGGTGTATGATGTAACAGGTTCTTTAGCCAGCGATAAAGCTAACTATACAGCATATGAGAATATAACAGCTGCTTATGGCGAATTTAAACTGACATTTGATAAGTTGGATATTGCCGGTGGTTTGCGAATGGAAGGCACAGAGCAAGGCTATGATACACATCCGGTTGTTTTGGATGTAATGAGCAACGCAAAAAAAACCTATACAGATTTGCTGCCAAGTGCAAATATTACTTACAGGCTAACCGAAAAATCAAACCTTAGAGCATCTTATTTTAAATCTATAGCCAGGCCGGCTTTATACGAACTGGTGCCTACTCCAACGTATGGCCAAAGCACAGATGTTACCGGTAACCCGGCGTTAAAACATACCGAAGCCGATAATTTTGACCTGCGCTATGAATTGTACCCTGGCAAAGAGCAACAATTTTTTGTAGGTGGTTTTTATAAGGATATTAAAAACCCTATTGAGTTTGCGCTTGACACGCTTGCCGGAGGCCAGTTAAATACCCACCCGCAAAACTTTGGTACGGCTAAAGTGGCTGGTGCCGAGGTGGTTTATTCAAGGTATTTTGGTGATTTGGGTATATCAGGAAATTACACTTATACTTATTCTAACATCAATACCACAAAAATTTACACATCAACAGATGCCGCGGGTGTAACCACTTCGGTTCCTAGGCTGCAAAGCAGGCCAATGCAAGGCCAAACCGGTAATGTGGCAAACCTTTCGTTGCTATATAAAAATGATCGTCAGAAGGCTTTTGTTCAGTTAGCCTACACTTATACCAGTAAAACACTTGCTTTGGTGTACAATAACTACGGTTATGATTATTACCAGCAGCCACAATCATTTTTGGCCTTATCAGGAGAGAAGCAAATAAGCAAACACCTGGTTTTTACAGCAAAAGTTAATAACCTGTTAAATACACCTACTACTATCAAAATCAGCAACCTGATCCAGTCAAGAGATATATCTAACGT
>JAQBNY010000302.1 GCA_028288315.1 Mucilaginibacter sp. | reverse complement strand
GGGCGGTTAGGGCCATATAAGTAAGTGATGGATTTTGGCACGAAGTGGATGTCATGCATGCACCATCAGTAACGTAAACGTTTTTACAGGCATGCAGGCGGTTCCACTTATCAAGCATTGATGTTTTAGGGTCATTACCCATACGTGCTCCGCCCATTTCATGTATATCCAGCCCCGGTGCACGATTATCAGTTTGCGCTTTTATGTTAGTAAAACCAGCTGAGGTGAACATTTCTGTCATTTGCTCAACATAATCCTTCTTCATTTTCGCATCGTTATCATCATAATCAACAGATATCTTTAATTGAGGTATTCCCCATGGATCCTTCAGTGTTTTATCCAGCGCCACATAGCTGCTTTCTTTAGGGATGGTTTCGCCCATCATATGCGATCCTACATGCCAGCCGCTTAGGTCTTTCTTAACCAGGTTATCTTTCAGTTCCTGGCCAATACCATCTGAGCTATGCTGTTGCCAACGGTAAGCGCTAAAGCCTGCCGCGTATCCACGTAAAAAGTTAGTTTCCTGTTTGTAAACATTCCTGAAACGGGGCATATAACCGCCACCCGCCGGGTTACGGCCATCAGTTGTCCATTCTTTAAAGCCATCATACTCGGCGCTTATTTGTGCAGAATAATTGTGGAACGCCACATATTTACCCAGCACGCCACTATCATTACCCAAACCATTAGGAAAACGATTTGAGGTTGAATTAAGCAATATAAGGTTGGTATTTAAGGCTGCCGCGTTTACAAAAATAACGTCGGCAAAATATTCAATAGCTTCTTTTGTATTAGTATCAACAACCCTTACACCTGTTGCTTTGCCTAATTTTTCGTCATAGATAACTGATTCAACAACTGAGAACGGCCTTAAAGTACAGTGGCCCGATTTTAAAGCCCAGGGAATAGTGGATGAATTAGCACTAAAGTACCCCCCAAACGGACAACCGCGCTGGCATAAGGTACGTTCCTGGCACTGGCCCCTGCCCTGATCAAGGTGAATTTGGTTGGGTTTTGATAAGTGTGCACAACGGGCGCTTATAACGTGCCTGTTTTGATATTTACTTTTAACATGTTTGCTGAAATAGTTTTCAACTGCGTTAAGCGAGTAAGCGGGTAAAAATTCGCCATCTGGCAATTCAGGTATACCATCTCTATTGCCCGATATGCCCGCAAATTTCTCAACATAACTGTACCACGGTGCAATATCTTTATAACGGATAGGCCAGTCAACAGCGAAGCCATCACGTGCTGGGCCTTCATAATCAAAATCGCTCCAGCGTTGGGTTTGCCTTGCCCAAAGCAGTGATTTACCACCTGTTTGGTACCCGCGAATCCAGTCAAAGGGTTTTTCCTGTACATAGGGATGCTCTTTATCTTTTACAAAAAAGTGCATTGCATCTTCGCCGAAAGCATAGCAACGGTTTACTATTGGGTTTGCTTCCTGTATAGCAGTAGGCACAACTCCGTGATGCGGAAACTCCCAGGGATATAAGTTAGTTGTAGGGTAATCCTTTAAATGCTTTACATCACGGCCGCGCTCCAGTATCAGGGTTTTTAAGCCTTTGTCTGAAAACTCTTTTGCAGCCCATCCTCCGCTCATACCCGAGCCAATAACTATGGCATCAAAAGTGCGTTCCTTAATACTATCTATGTTTAAATTAGCCATGATGTTATACTGCTGCTTTTTTAACCGGAAACATGGCATTGTACCTACCCGGTACAAGCTCATAAACAATTTGCTTTGTCATAAAGTATTGGGATGTGGTGTATCCAAATACTGTTTGACCTTTTACCATTTGATAAAAGGTTGAAAGTTTTGAAGCATCCTTGTCCTGCTTGTTTTGCTTATCACCACTATTTTTACCCATCTTAGCTCTTGCGTCTTTATTTTGCTTTTCAAGGGTGTTAACAAATGCTGTGCGTTCCTGTACCGAACAATCATTAAAAGAATGCCCGTACTGTTTACTAACAGCATCGTCAAATTCTTTTAAGCCTGCCATAAAAGTTTCTTGCTGCTCTTTATTAGTGCAATCATCAAGCATTTTAAAAATAAACAGGTTTATACCCAACTCTTTTGCACCCGGCGTAGTTGTTTTTGGCAGTATTGTTTCAGCCAAATTTGTTACCAGATTTTCCTGATCGGCATCAATTTTCAGAGTTTTTAACGCAACAACAGGTTTGCCCTTTTTATCATTAAGGCACGATGGCAATACTGCCACGCTCCCTAAAATTAAGGCCATGTTCCTTATCGCAATGCGCCTGTTCATATTTAAATTCATTCAGAAGGAATTTAAAGGTTTATAATACTGTCGAATTTACATCAAGTGTAAACCCGACAGTTATTTTGGAGGGTGTAAGATAGGTTTAAACTATTAATATCCCCATTTTTTCATGGTTTGTAAATCAATTTTTACAGAGTCAAGAGGATCCATACCCTGATATGACTCCTGCTCAATTATCAGATACACTGTTCCGGCTGTTTTTTTAGCTTCTTTTAACACATCTTTAACCGGTAATACACCCGTACCAAGTATGGTACTCTCGTATCCTGTACCTTCAGTTTTACCGGCACTTTTAACTTCGTCTTTAACATGCATCAGCTCAAACCTGCCCGGATATTTCTTTATAAGCGATATAGCTGAATTTTCGCGGCCGTACATATTACCAAAATCCAGTTGCTGCGCAACCAATGACGGATCAGTGTTTTGTAATATATAATCAAAAAGCCTTATGCCATCTACCATGGTAGTAAATTCAAAATCATGATTATGATAACCGAATTTCATCCCTGCTTTTTTACAAAGCTCTCCGCTTTTATTAAACAGCTCCATAATACGTTTTAGCGCTTCTTTATCAGTACGTACCTTTTCATCCATCCAGGGGCTTATTACATATTTTTGCCCCATAAACGCGGCATCTTCTACCGTATATTTCCAGGCATCAGTAAAATCATTTTTAGCAGCATCCCAATGCTCAACAGTCATAACTGTATGGCCGCTTGGCATTGAC
The DNA here is from genome assembly GCA_028288315.1 of Mucilaginibacter sp. Classification (GTDB taxonomy): domain Bacteria; phylum Bacteroidota; class Bacteroidia; order Sphingobacteriales; family Sphingobacteriaceae; genus Mucilaginibacter. The sequence goes on along the minus strand of JAQBNY010000302.1, from coordinate 3,238 downwards.
AAACCTAAATCGCCTAATATTTTTTTGAATTCGGCAGGAGTATAACCATAAAACTTGCGATTTATGTAATTAGCATGTTCTACATACACATAACCCATATCTGCAAGTTTTTTTAATGTACCTGCCGGATCTGTTTTCATTGCATCACGTACCGAATATAGCTGCAAGCCTACTCGTTGTATTTTTGCCGCGGCAAATAAATTTTCGGGCATCATAGCGGCTGCTGTAACCGCTACTGCGCTGTTCTTAAGGAAATTTCTGCGAGATGAATTCATTTTTTATTGGGTTTTAGTTATTTGCTATTGGAAATATTGGAAATAATAAATTTGAATTGCTTACAAAGGCAATATGCTTACTATCAGGTGACCATGACGGTGTGTTGATAGTACCCTGGCCGCCATATAAATAGGCTACCACTTTTGACGGACCGCCGCCCACCGGCATCACTCTTATATATACATGTTTATAAAACGGATGATCGCCAGGAGCAACTTCGCTTTTCAGGAAGGTGATATAAACTATCCATTTACCATCTGGCGATACATGCGGAAACCAATTGTTATAATCATCATTAGTTATTTGTGTTTGTTCGCTACCATCGGCTTTCATGCGCCAAACCTGCATAAGGCCAGAGCGTACCGAGTTAAAATATATGTATTTACCATCTGGTGTATACTCCGGCCCGTCATCTAAACCGGGTGTATTGGTAAACCTTTCTTCTGCGCCACCCGTAACCGGGATGCGGTAAACATCGTACTCTTTATTGCGTTCACCGCAAAAAACCAGGTATTTACCATCAGGCGACCAGCCATGCATATACGATGCACCTATTCCTTTTTTTGTAATCATGCGTGCTTCACCACCGGTAGCAGGTACAACATAACCAATTGAGGGGCCACCATCGCCACTGCTAATAGCCAGCATTTTGCCATCAAATGACAGTACATGGTCGTTATTATTATTTTTAGCCTGCCCTGTGTTTAAAACAGCCGGTGTACTTGTAGCAATGTTAAATTTATACAACAATCCCTCGCTGTTGTAAATTAATGATTTGCCATCAACCATCCAGTTAGGTGCCTGTAATGATTTTGGCGACTGGTATATGACCCTACTGTTATTAGTTTGCATATCAAGCAACTCTATACTGCTGCCTAAGTATTCTTTGTAAGTTTTTAGGTTGGCCGGGGCCGGTTTAACAATACGCACGTTATTGAACACTGCTTTTTGAGTAAGATTGGCATTATGAGCGCAAACATAAATGCCCACATATACCTCATCGCCCAGGTCAAGGTCTATCTTTTCTTCGGGTGAAAATACATCACCTTTACGTGCTACAGATATATAATAAGTGTTACCTTTTCTTTCTAACTGTAAAACACCGGCTGATGTAACAGGTGTTCTTTGTTCTGCTGTTTTGCCGCCGGTTACCTTTCTGTATTGCATTGACGTTATTCCATTACCATGTACCATTATATTTACATGTGCCGAATTTGTTTCAAGATTACTCCTAACCATTAAACCATACTTGCGGTTAGGTTCGCCGTTGTTACCTATAAAAGCACCATTGGTGCGAAGCAGGAAATCGCCTTTCATTTTTTTCCAAACGAAAAAAAACTCGTCATGATCATTCCACATATCAGCGCCTGAACCTACTGCTTCATATTGTTGCAACTTGGTATTATATACAACACTGCCTTTATGTTTAATTACACCTATATCGGTGCTTCCGTCAAAAATCCCTGTCGGGTTAACTTGAGCGTAGCAGTTGTTTATAAACGCAAGAGCCGTCAGTATGACGGTAAAAAAGCAGGTCAGTTTTTTAAACATCAGTTATTAGATTATAAATGGTGATACTTTAGGTTATTTTAGTATGGGTGTACTAAGTTAATTATTCATTTTTAAAAAGTACCCCTAAAAAGCGCTTTTTAAATAAAAAGTAGGTTTGTTGTATTATTGATGTAGCTCTTTTTGCATTATGCAGGGATTGCTTATACTTACATTCTAAAAAAATAACCCAAATAAAAAGGGACGCTTTTGACGTCCCTTTTTATTTATATACTATAATAAATGCATTCTATTTTGCCCTATTTTACTCAGTAGCAAAGATTTGCTTGCCAGTAACCGGACAAAAAACCGGCTCAACTTTCAATGCTGGTGTAACGTATTCTTTTAAAAATTGTGCTTTTGAATCTTTATAGTGGCTAACCGCGCCAATTATACTCATAAACTTAATATAGTACCATGCCGTATCAACCTGGTAAGCTTTAAAGCCCGAACGTGCACTTTTAGGAAACAAGTGGTGGTTATTGTGCCATTCGCCGGCTACAATACCCGGCCAAAGCTGGTTTATTGACATATCCTTACGGTTATAATCAACACCTTCCTGGCGTTTGTCTTCGCCTTTACCGTGGCCTTCATAATTAAAGGTACGCACACCTACAGCCCAAACAGCTGCCGAACCAAATATAGCACAAGCTAAACCCATACCGCCCATTAAATAAAATGCGCCAAACCAAAAGCTCCAGTTTAATACTACACCAATTATAGTGCGCAGCGGGTTTGCCACTGAACCATATTTTTGGTATTGAGCGTAGGTATTTGCACTAACACCTGTATGTTTCATTAAAGTAACACAGCGGTTATATGCTGTTTCATTCATAGTGCGGTTTATTGGCTGATGGTTTGCATCGGCCAAAAAGCAATATAAAAACCCACCCTGCGCGTTGTAAGGATCGCCGGGGGTATCAGATAACGCATGGTGCACATGATGCGATATAGCATATATCTCTTCTGGAATAATTTTAAGGGTAAGGTTTTGGGTAAAGAAACGCCAAAAATTATTGCGGAACTTGTAAGCGCCATGGGTGCAATACCTGTGGTACCACACTGTACCGTGGCTACCCATAACTACCATGCTATATAAAAAAGCAATAATTAAACCTTTTATAGTAAAATATTTAAAGATAAACAGGAAAAGGAAAGGTGCAAGGCAAAAAACCATTAACCAGCTTGTAAAAGAAAGCCAGTTCTTTTTGTTTTTAAAAACGTTTATCCTCGAAAAAAATTCGCTTATTATTTGACCCTGCGTAGGCTTTGAGAGGTTACCATTTTCGTCCTTCCATCCATAAGAAGGTTCCTCAAGCACATGATGTATAAATGCCATTTAGTATCGGGAGATTAATTAATCAATTAGGTTTATTTAGTTTAGGGTACGGACTAAAGATAGACAAATGTTTCG
>JAQBNY010000280.1 GCA_028288315.1 Mucilaginibacter sp. | reverse complement strand
ACCCTATAAGCTGGTTGCATTTTTATAATGCCGTAACACTTACTTATGGCTCTAACAGGGGCAACAACAATAACGTGGCCGATAGCTTAAAATATTTGCCATTTATACCGCCAACACATACATACAGTGAGTTGAAAGCCGAATTTGCACAACAACAACATGGTCCTTTAAAGGATATATATTTTAAAGTTGGCTTAGATCATTACAGTAAGCAGGACCGGTATTTCTCGGCATACGGAACAGAAACCATGACAGCCGGGTATAATTTGCTAAGCGCCGGCATTGGCAGCAACGTTGTTAACAGCGCGGGCAAACAGCTATTCAGTGTATTTATCGAGGGCTCTAATCTAACTAATGTGGCTTATCAATCGAATTTAAGCAGGTTGAAGTATTTTACATCCTATAACTGGCCCGGACTATACAACATGGGTCGTAACATCAGTTTCAAGATAATTGTACCGTTTGGTTCAGAAAACAAAAAATCTATATAAAACAAAAAATCCCCGGTATTACTACCGGGGATTTTTTTATAAGCGATGGGCTGTTTGCGGCAATAGAAAATATGATTACAATATACCGCATTTTAACAACTCTTCTTTTAATTGCTCTGCCGAGGTAAAGTGTATGCTATTAATTCCCAATTTTTCTGCCGCCAAAATATTGCGGTAGTTGTCATCAATAAATAATGATTCCTGTGCCTTTACATTATACCTGTCAAGCAATATCTGGTAAAACTCCGGGGTAGGCTTACGCATTTTTTCTGTGCCAGATACTACAACGCCATCAAACCAGTTCAAAAAATCAAACTTTTTCTGCGCCAACGGGAACGTCTCTGCCGACCAATTGGTTAAAGCATATATTTTATACTTCTTGCTTTCCTTAAGCTCTTTAAATATCTCAACAGTACCCTCAAAAGCATCGCCCAGCATTTCTATCCAACGGCCATAAAACGCGCGGATATTGGTCTCGTGGTGTGGGTGCTTCTGAATTAACCATTCTGTGCCCTCCTGCAAGGTGCGACCGGCATCTTGTTCTTCGTTCCAATCAGGAGGAGTTACAGTTGCCATGAAATCTCTCATTTCCTGCTCATCATCAAAAATAGTTTTGTACATGTAATCGGGGTTCCAGTCAATCAAAACAGCCCCAAGGTCAAATATTATGGTGTTAATCACTTCTTTTCTTTTTTACGCTTTAACGCGATCTTTTCTGAATTATCTTTTTCAATTACTTTAACATCTGTAACAACCGAATCTTTATTCAGGTACAATACCAGGCTTTTGGCATACAGTGTATCTAACCGGTCCATTTTACGGTTTATCTCATATTCAAAGCTCCTGTCTGTAAAACTGTTCCATTGCGGGTAACGCAACAGTTTTATTACCTCTTTGTATTTTAACCCTTTAAGCTTGTGATTAGCAAGCAGGTCATCCAGCATTGCTGAGCGGTTGGGCCAGCTAATTCCGTCGCCATCATTCCATTCTCTCCTGTCAAACTTTTTTTTGCTGCAGCCGGCTAGCGAAAAAGCAATTAGCGCTATGGTACAAACTAATCTAACCTTCCTATTCCTGAACATATTGATATTACTATGCATTATTCAGCAAATATCCTTTAAATCCTTCAAAATCTTTACCTAAACTTACGGCTTGTCGTTCTTTTTTCTCTAATTCAGCAACTTGCGTTGGGACCTCAATCTTATCTGCTATCTCCTGCGTAAACACATCCGGAAACTTACATGGGTGCGCTGTCGATAAAAACACTCCGGCGGTATCTGTAGCCAAGTGTTTCGCTTGATATGCTTTCAACGCCTTCCAGGCAATGGCCGTATGCGGGCAAACTACATAATCATACTGTTTAAATACAGCATCCATTGCTTCAAGGGTTTCCTCATCGGTATAACGATAGCCTGAAATTAGGCTTTTTAGTGCCCCTGCGTCATCTTTAAACATATCGGCAATTCTTACCCAGTTGCTGGGGTTTCCTACATCCATAGCGTTAGATAGAGTAGCTACAGAGGGTTTAGGCTGGTAGATCCCGGTCTTTAAAAACTCAGGCACGGTATCGTTAACGTTGGTGGCTGCAATAAACTGCTCTACAGGCAAGCCCATCTTCCAGGCTAACAGGCCGGCACCTATGTTACCGAAGTTGCCGCTGGGTACCGCAAAAATAATCTTGTTAATGCCTTCTTTTAAAAGTTGGGCGTAGGCATTAAAATAATAAAATGTTTGAGGAATTAACCGGGCAATATTAATAGAGTTGGCAGATGTTAACCGAAACTTACCATTAAGCTCCGCATCTGTAAATGCTTGTTTAACCAGTGCCTGACAATCATCAAATGTACCGTCAATTTCAAGCGCTCGTATATTTTGTCCGTTAGTTGTTAGTTGCAGTTCTTGTATCTGACTTACTTTTCCTTTGGGATACAGAATGGTAACCCTTGTATTCGGCACGCCTAAAAACCCAAGAGCAACCGCACCGCCGGTATCACCAGATGTGGCTACCAGTACATCCAGTTGTTTTTCGCCCGCTTCTAAAAAATAGCTCATCACCCGGCTCATGAACCGGGCGCCAAAATCCTTAAATGCCAGCGATGGCCCATGAAAAAGCTCCAGTACGTATACGTTCTGCTCTAACTTTACAACAGGTGCGTAAAAGTTTATGGCATCATAAATAATAGCTTTCAGGTCATTTGCAGGAATGTCATCACCTAATAGGTTTTGAGCTACATGGAAAGCAATTTCAGGAAGTGTGTATTGATCAAGGTTATTAATAAATTCATCTTCTAACCGTGGGATGCTCACAGGCATGTATAAACCTTTATCCTGTGGCATGCTATTAAACACGGCCTCTTTAAAGCCAACCCGTAGGTCTGTATTGTTAGTACTGTAGAATTTCATTTTTTCTTATTTCGAATTTTTATCACGCGTCATTGCGAGGAACGAAGCAATCTAAATTTGCATGTACGTCATACTTATCGAGGATTGCTTCGTTCCTCGCAATGACGGTGTTGGGCTAGCCTATTACCCTTGGCCCTTTATCATTTATAGTAGACACATATCCATTTGAACCAATTTTAATACTGGTTAAATGCTGTTGCAATTTATGAGTAATGCGTTTGGCTGTTTCTTCATTGCGGGTAAATGCAAATACAGACGGACCAGAGCCTGAGATGCCAAAGCTAACCGCACCCATCTCCATAGCCATTTCGCGCATCACATAAAAGTCGGGGATAAGCATTGAGCGTACCGGTTCAACCAGCACATCCTTCATACTACGGCCTATCAAATCAATGTCTTGCATAAACAAGCCACTTACCAGTCCGGCTATATTACCCCATTGCGTAACAGCATCTTTCATTAATATTTTGTTACGGATAATTTGCCTTGCCTCGCGGGTAGGCACATCAACATCCGGAAAAACAATGGCGCACCATAAGCCCGGCGGATGGGGTAATCGAACCACATCCAATGGGTCATAGCTGCGAATGAGTACAAAACCACCCAGTAATGCCGGGGCAACGTTATCCGCATGGCCGTGCCCGCAAGCCATCTCTTCGCCCTTCATGGCAAAGGGTAAAAGAGTAGAGGGATCTGTATCATCGTCCAGCAAGGTTTTTATGGCAAATAGTCCCGCTACAGTGCTCGCCGAACTGGAACCCAATCCGCTGCCTATTGGCATTTTTTTGTGCAGTTCAATATCCAAACCAATATCTGTACGATCAATACTTTGCAAATAATGCTGCACACTTACGCTCACCGTGTTTTTAGCCGGGTTAAGGGGCAGGCGGCCATCGTCACCAGTAATTTTACTAATGGTTATTCCGGGCTTATCAGTTATGCGCATAATCACTTCATCGCCCGGTTCATTCACCGCGAAACCAAGTACATCAAACCCGCAAACCACATTAGCAACAGTGGCTGGCGCAAAGACAGAAACAGATGTTCCCAAACTTCCCGAAGGGGGAGTTACTATCTGCAGCGGACTTTTAGAATCGTTTATATTTTCCATATTTATTATTCAGAATTACCCCTTAAGAATGGGGATTATGCACCCACGTTTATCAGATCAGCAAATACACCGGCGGCTGTTACTTCCGCACCGGCACCGGGGCCTTTTACTACCAGTGGGCGTTCTTTGTATCTATCGGTAGTAAATGATATAATATTGTCACTGCCTGATAACATGTAAAACGGATGGTTCTCATCAACCATTTGCAGGGTAATGGATGCCTTGCCGTCTTCCAGCTTGCCTATGTAACGTAAAACTTTTTTATCTGCCTCGGCCCGGTTTTTTAAATTAGCGAAAAATGCATCATCGCTTTTAAGTGCGGCGTAAAAATCATCAACCGATTGTGCATCAAGGCAGGCCTGTGGCAATATATTTTCTATCTGCACATCAGCTTCTTCCATTTCATACCCGGCATCGCGGGCCAATATTAACATCTTGCGCATAAAGTCTTTTCCACTCAGGTCATCACGCGGGTCGGGCTCTGTATAGCCTTTTTCCTGCGCCTCTTTTACCACATCATGAAAGTTGGCATTGCCCTTAAAGTGATTAAAAATAAAAGAAATTGTACCTGATAGGATAGCTTCAATACGTTGCACCCTGTCGCCACTGCTCATCAGATCTTTTAATGTACGAATGATTGGCAAGCCAGCACCAACGTTGGTTTCATAAAAGAAATCAACACCATGCTTGCGTGCAGTATCCCTGAAGGTTTTGTACTGGCTGTATGACGCAGAGTTACCGATTTTATTGCAGGTTACTACCGATATATTCGATTTAAAAACATCTTCGTAAAACGCAATGGGTTTAGGGCTGGCAGTGTTATCAACAAACACGCAGTTGGGCAGGTTCATTTCTTTCATTTTGGCAATGAACGCCTGCAAATCCGCAGTGTGCTTTGATTCTTGTAATTCATCTTCCCAGCTATCTAACGGCAAACCGTCGGCATTAAAAACCATTTTGCGGGTGTTGCTTATTCCGGCTATCTTAACTTGTATTCCGTTATTTTTTTGCAGAAAATCGCGATGGGCATTCAATTGGTTAAACAATGTTTTGCCAATATTACCTGTACCCAAACAGAAAGCATGCAGGGTTTTAGTAAGTTCTATAAAGAACGCATCATGCACCGCATTTAGCGCTTTGGATAAATCTATAGCAGATATTATCACCGAAATATTATACTCTGATGAACCTTGTGCAATTGCTCTTACATTAACACCATTGCGGCCAAGGGCATGAAATAGTTTGCCACTCATACCCGGAGTTTGTTTCATATTTTCGCCTACTACAGCCAAAATAGCCTGGTCTTTTTCTATAACCAGCGGTTCCAGTTTGTTAGCAAGCAATTCAAGTTCAAACTCCTGCTCAATTAACCATTTAGCTTTATCTACTTCAGTAGGCTGAACGGCAAAGGTGATGCTATGTTCTGATGATGACTGGGTAATAAGGATAATATTGATTTGCTCGCGGGCAAGCAAAGAGAATAACCGGCCACTAAAGCCCGATTTGCCAACCATGCCGCTGCCTTCCAAATTCAATATACTAATGTTACTGATAGATGAGATTCCCTTAATTGGCAGATTTGATGATTTGCAATTATGGCGGATAACCGTACCCACAAACGCCGGCTCAAAAGTGTTTTTTATAACAATTGGGATCTTCTTTAAAAACGCCGGTATCATGGTTGGTGGATAGATAACCTTGGCGCCAAAATAGGAAAGCTCCATTGCCTCAGTGTAAGAAAGCTCTTCCAGCGAGAATGCTTTTTTAACCATCCGGGGGTCGGCTGTCATCATTCCGTTAACATCTGTCCAAATTTCTATTTCCTGTGCATTTAATGCTGATCCAAATATAGCCGCGGTATAATCACTGCCTCCACGGCCAAGCGTTGTTATCTGCCCTGCATCATTACCGGCAATAAACCCTGTAACAAATAACAGCTTGTCATTATTCTCACGGTAAAAGCCTTGTATAAGTAATTCGGTAAGTTCTATATTCACTTTTGCCTGGCCAAAAGCGCTATCCGTTTTAATTAGTTCAGATGCATCAACAAACAACGACTCCGGAAAATATTGTGCCGCTATTTTACTTATCATTAATGCTGAGCAGCGTTCGCCAAAACTTACAATCTGGTCGCGGGTTTTAGGAGTAAGCTCACGCAAGCTTAATACACCCTGCAGTAATTCTTCCAGCTGATTAAAATGGATCTTTAAACGAGTATAGGCTGGGTTTTGATTCTGGATATCCAGCAATGCCTTCACCACATCAAAGTGACGTTTCTCCAGTTCAGCTAATTGGGCTGTAAAATCGTTTCCCGAAGCGGCTTCTTCTGCCATGGATATTAGCAGATTGGTTACCCCGCTCATGGCGCTTAGTACTACAACAGGGCGATTGCCTTGTTGGTTCTCGTCCTTTAAAATATTAAGTAGGGTTTGGATGCTGCTTACCGACCCTACAGATGTACCACCGAATTTTAAAATCTTCATTTTGTGATAAATAAAAAAAGCCTTCCTCTTTTCGGAGGAAGGCTTTCATTTGGTTTGTTATTATGTTTTACACCATACGATTATCTTCCTCCGTCTTTTATCCCGGTGGTAATAATAGTTGTAATTGTGGTGTTGTTAATTATCATATATATTATGTCTGTAAAGTAAGTAGATTTTATTTGAAATAGCAAATACCAATGCGTTTTATTTTTCCATTGCCTTTAATCTTTCCTAAATTGCAGCCGTATGCAGGGGCTCGTTACTAAATCAACAGGAAGCTGGTACCAGGTAAGATCTGGCGACCAAACAATCGATTGCCGGATTAAGGGTAAATTCCGCACTAAGGGAATAACTACAACCAATCCGCTGGCGGTAGGTGATGTGGTTGATTTTGAAATGGAACCTGAGCAGGGCACTGGCGTGGTAACCAATCTTATTCAGCGCAAAAATTACATTATACGTAAATCCATCAACCTGTCTAAACAAGCTCAAATCATTGCGGCTAACCTTGATCTGGCTTTGCTTGTTGTAACCCTGGCCTCGCCGAGAACTTCATTGGGCTTTATTGACCGCTTTTTGGTAACTGCCGAAGCTTATGACATTCCAGCATGCCTGATATTTAATAAACTCGATCTGTTTAGCGATGAAGGACTGGAGATTCTGGCCGATTACCAATCTATCTATGAAAATATAGGTTATCCTTGTTATTCTGTTTCTGCATTGGAAGGGACCAATATTGATAAGGTACAAAACCTATTAAAAGATAAGGTGACACTATTCTCCGGCCATTCAGGTGTTGGGAAATCAAGTTTAATTAACCGATTATTACCTGACCTTGATTTGCGCACGCATATGATATCTGACTGGAGCGACAAGGGGATGCACACCACAACCTTTGCCGAAATGTTTGAATTACCACAAGGCGGTTATATTATTGATACTCCGGGTATCCGAGAATTAGGCGTTATTGACATTGAAAAACAGGAGCTAAGCCACTTTTTTCCTGAGATGCGCGAGAGGCTCAACCAATGTCGCTTTAACAATTGCCGCCACATTAATGAACCGGGGTGCGCTATATTGGAAGCTATAGAAGAAGGGAAAATAGCACCCTCGCGCTATGACAGTTACCTGAGCATTTATAACGGGAACGATACGAGGGCTTAATTATAGAGTCAAGATATAAGAATCAAGAGACAAGAACAATGCGAGCTGTTATACAAAGGGTTACCGAAGCATTATGTAAGGTGGATGGCAACATTACCGGGCAAATTGGCAATGGTTTTTTAGTGCTTTTAGGGATAGAAGATGCCGATACTGACGAAGACCTACAATGGCTGGCACAAAAAATAATTGGACTGCGTGTGTTTGGTGATGAGAATGGCCTGATGAATAAAGCATTGACAGATATTGATGGCAATATTTTACTTATCTCTCAGTTCACGCTTTTTGCTCAAACAAAGAAAGGCAATCGTCCGTCATTTATCCGTGCAGCTAAGCCTGATAAAGCTATTCCGCTTTATGAAAAAATGGTTTCAGTTTTAGAAACGCTGTCAGGAAAAAAGATGGCGACAGGAATATTTGGAGCAGACATGAAGATAAGTTTATTGAATGATGGGCCTGTAACCATTATAATGGATACGAAAGATAAGGATAACCACTAAAGAAACTCGCATTTATTCCCTCTTATACTAATGGGCTTTTATGCTTGAGCTGCTTATGCTTTACTCACGTTTTTAAGGAAACCTATATAATATACCCAGCGATAAGCCCTCTGTTCCCTGTATACTGTTTGATGTGTTCTTATCAAACAGCATTGTAGCATTTATTGATACGTTAATTAGCCTATTTACTTTGGCAGACAGGAGTGCATCTATACGGTGGCGCACGTACGCAAGCGATTGGGCATACGGAACAAACATATCGTAACGCGCATTAAAATGCATGTTTTTAGCAATATCCTTGTCAAATATGGCAACCATCTGGAATGCAATATCATTCCGGATAGTTTTACCCGGTGTTACACCATAGTTTCCCGGGATATTACGATATATGGTGGTATCTAACACAAATGTTTGCCTTGCCGTACCGGTACCCAAGCGCAGGTCGAAATATTTAGTGGGTTTATACTCAAAACCGACCGACTCCGTAAGGTAACCCGGCGACATAAAATTCGAGATAAGCATAGGGGGGTTCACGTTGTTCGCGTCGTACTGGAAACCCTTATCAAACTGCGATTCAAAACTTAAAGACCCAAAGAAAAACCAGTGTTTGGATATTTGCGATGCTATTTTATTATCAAAAAATATACGGTCGTTGGTTTTACGTGAGCCCTGGCCCTTATTTTTTGATTTGCCATACAACAGGTTCAGTTCAGAAACATAGCTGAATGGCGCCTTGTTATATTCAGTATGATAAATAAAGTTTGATCCCAAAGCTACAGATGTTACACCGCCCGCACTATAGTTATTACTAAAAGCTGCCTGGTTAAAGTTAAGTGCAAACGTGATATTTTTACGCCAATAGTTAACCTTGTAATCCATAAGGGTTACCGGGATAAGTTCCTGCTGTATTTGTATGGTACGGGTTTTTACCGGAATAGAGTTTTTTTGAGGATACTGGCGATATTTGTTGAGCAGACTAGTATCAATCTTAAGTGTATCTTTTTTTAAGGTATCTGTTTGTTGCGCATGGGCAGTAAGCGCAAGGAAGATAAAAAACAAAAAAAACAATCCCAAACCTGTTTTAAACATACGGCAAATAATAAAAAGCAAAAATATATTACTTTATTACATTAATTAAAATGTAATAATAAAACTATAAATACCTATACCAGCTAAACCATTTCCTGTTTTTTAAGTATGTGCTGTTGGCCTCGTTTTGGTAGGCCTCGCGCTCAAAAGCTATGTTCAGGTAGGCTTGCCCATGTTTACGGTATACGGTCAAATTTATAAGATAATTTAATAAGTATAGTATGTAAAATGGAATAATAAGCAATTCGGCTTGCTGGCGCAAATGTATTTTTTCATGATATATAAGAGTTTGGTCATTAACAGCTGCTGTGTTGCTTACCAGTATAAACGGGAAAATAGCCATGCCACTAACCTTTAAAAAGGGGACAACTATTATAGGATATCTCATTTAGCAGGGGGCGGCATAATAGGGAGAGCAGGCAGATCAAACGATCGTGGATTGCGCAGGTAGCGTTTAAGATTTGCTCTTATGCTGTAAATAAATTCATACTCGTTAAAGGTGGTTACCTGGTAATACCCCGGCCTGTACTTTAGCATAAAATCAGTAAGCTGAGGGTCAATGAGCTTAGTAACCGATGCTACATATGTTTTATTAAAACGGTAATCAATAACGTTTTGCTTGTAGTCGCGGTCTATCACTCCGCGTAAATGCTCGGCATTGCGACCGCTGCGACTAAACGCATTATACAATGCATCAATACCCAGTCCTACACCTGCTCCCGGTGAAGCAACGAGGAAGTCGTTTGTACTTATTGACCCGTAAACTTTATTGTACTCGCTTTTGGTTTGCAGCAGCCTTTTTTGCGGGTTTAACATAGTATCTCTTATAGTTACTTGTTGCAGCTGTATGGCAGACGGGCGCATATATACAGCAAGCGGAGAAAAGTTTTTAATTTGTATGGTATCGGCATAATGATCAGGCTTGGTAAAAGTGAGCACATCGCCTATGCCGGCACTTATTTTAAACTCGCCTTTAAAGGTGTTATAAACAGCTTTACCATTAGTAACATTGCGTACACTCACTTTAGCAATACGACCCTTGCTTTCTTTATCAAAAACAATCCCGCTAACCTCTTTATCTTGTGCAAAAGAGGTTACAGAAATAAAGCATAAAAGTACGGGAAGCCATAATTTCATTATAAAGTTTAAAATTACGCTATCGGGAGGAGTTACTATACTCTTTAACAATCTTTAACACGTTTACTTAGCCACAACAAGCTTTTGGCCAATTTTCAATCCGTTATCTGCCATGTTGTTTAATGCCTTTAGCTCATCAACATTGATACCAAAACGTTTAGAAATATTGTATAGTGTGTCGCCTTGTTTAACCGTGTAAATTTTATTGTCGGGGCTTATTTTGCTGATACTATCTGCCTGCGGATTGCCAATATTGTTATTTATATCGGCAAGCACACGGTCTTCGCGTTTAATTTTCTGCACTTCGCCTTCCGGGCGGTCATACTGGTCAAGGCTATATTTTTCAATTATGTTTAGCAATAACTGTGGATATTTGGGGTTTGTAGCATAGCCTGCGGCCTTTAAACCATAGGCCCATCCTTTAAAGTCGTTTTTATCCAGCTCAAACAAGCGGGCATAATTCTTCTTCTTTAAAAATTCCGAATGATCGCGAAATGATTCCTCAGGGTTATTATATACCCTAAAACAGTCGTTAACATTATCGTCATCTTTATAGTAGCTTTCGCCCGTCCAGTTGCTGCCGCACTTTATTCCAAAATGATTATTTGCAATTTTTGCCAGCTCGCTGTTACCACTGCCAGATTCAAACAAACCCTGGGCAAGTGTAATACTCGCCGGGATTCCGTATTGATTCATTTCCTGTATAGCAATAGCTTTAAAGCGTTCAATATATTCAAGGGAGGTAAAAGATTTATACGCAGCTATTGCAGCCTTATTCTTTTTTTGAATGATTTTGTTATTGTTGTACGCCTTTTTACTGCTGATTGAGCTTTTATGTGCCGAACAAGATGTAAAAATGGTGGCTGCAATTAATAATAAAGATATTTTACGCATAGATTACCTTAAAAGCGAATGAAGAGCCAAACTTAAGGTTAAAAATGTAAATATTAATTGGCTTCTGCTAACTGGGGTTTTTCTTCAGGAGTTTTATCCAGTTCATCAAGTTTATATTTGTTAATGATACCTAAAACCTGTGAAGCCCATTTACGGCTGCTTGCATAGCCATTGCGCTGTATACCTTTTGCCCAGCCTTCGTAATCATACTGGGTAAGTTTATCAGCCAGGTGGCTAAATTGCTTACGCTCTGTCATGATACGGGCAAAATCATCAAACGAGTCTAAAACAGAGTCATATCGTTTATATGCCGATTTTACTTTCTTGTTGTGTTTATAATAAACTATAGTACCTCCGCCTTTTACTCCAAACTGGTTGTTAAGGTTTTGAGCAATAGCGCTTTTACCGCTGCCGCTTTCATGCATCGCTACACCCAGGATGATGCTTGCCGGTACACCGGTTTCATGCATAATGCGAATGGCATTATCTTTGAACCTCTCTATATACGTTTGTGATGCGCTTTGTGCCGATACGGCTGTGGTGGTGGTAATAAGTGCAGATACTAACAGTAGTGTTACAGTTAAGAGTTTCTTCATAATTTACTTTTTTCTGATGATCATTAGTCCATCGCGTACAGGTAGAATTAATTTTTCAACCTGTGTGTTAACAGCTATGTGTTCATTTAGTTTGCGAAAGCTTTCGGTGTCGGCATCTTTTTCGTCGCCATAAACCTTTCCTTTCCACAAAACATTATCAATTATTATTAACCCCCCGGTCCTTACTTTGTCAAATATTAACTCAAAATAAGTTAAATTATTTCGTTTATCCGCATCAATAAAGACCAAATCAATGTTATTAAGCTCTAAATCAGCCAGTACAGCCTCTGCAGGGCCAAAATGCTGTCGAACTTTTTTTTCCACATTTGTGAGCTTAAAATGTGAGTTAAGCATTTCCTCTAATTCGCGGTTAACTTCAATGGTATGCAAAACGCCCCCTTCAATCAACCCTTCGGCAAGGCAAATGGCTGAGTAACCGGTAAAGGTTCCTATCTCCAAAATAAGCTTTGGCTGTAACATTTTGCTTAGCATGCTCAACACCCGCCCCTGATAATGGCCAGATAGCATGTTGGGTTTAAGCATCTTTAAATAGGTATCCCTGTTTATCTTTTGCAGCCCTTCCGTCTCCGGATCGAGGTGACTATCTAAGTATACCTGCAGCTCATGGGGTAGAATTTCCATGGTGCAAAGATAATAAATTTGAATTTAGTGGATTTTTAGCCCTCTTAAATGTGGTTTGATATTGATTAATATATCTTCACAACAACGCGGATGGAAACTAAAAAGATTTTGACATCCAGCTCTGCAGCAGTATTACCGCCGATATGGTATCTACCAGTTCTTTGTTCTGCCGGGCCTTTTTGCCCATGCCGCTTTGAGCTATTGTTGCTGATGCCATTTTGGAGGTAAAGCGCTCGTCAAACATTTCAATGGGAATATCAGGGAAGGTTTTTTTAAGCAGGTTCACAAATCCCTTTACATGCATGGCCGATTGTGACGGAGTGTTATCCATTTGCTTAGGCTCGCCCACAATAAAGCGTTCAACAGGTTCGGCTTGCAGATATTTTTTTAGGTAATCAATAATTTTTAGCGGGTGTATAGTGTCCAGTCCTGTGGCTATTATCTGCATCGGGTCAGTAACTGCAATACCAATGCGCTTGGTGCCATAATCAAAAGCCATTACTCTCATTTAATTTTAGATTTTAGATGTACTATTTTAGATGCTGGCATAACAATGGCTTATGTAATTGCAAATGTGCATATTATTTCATTCTGTGTTAATAACCCCGCTTAAATCTTACATCTAAAATAGTACATCTAAAATCAATTCACTATTTTGCACCAATGCGATTTAAGGACATCATAGGACAGGAAGCAATAAAGCAACGGCTCATTAATTCGGTAAACGAGAACAGGGTGAGCCATGCACAGTTGTTTTTAGGGCCGGAAGGGAGCGGGAGTTTAGCATTGGCTGTTGCTTACGCACAATATTTATCATGTGAAGACAAGCAGACGGATGATTCATGCGGTGTGTGCTCATCATGCCGAAAGTATCAAAAGCTTATGCATCCCGATCTGCATTTTTCATACCCATTCTTCGCTAAACATAAAGATGATACAGCACTAACTTATATTGAACAATGGCGCGATGCGTTTACTGCCAACCCTTATTTAAGCCTGGATATTTGGCGCGGATATTTGGAGGCAGAGAACAAACAAGCCAATATCAATATTGCCGAGTGCCATCAAATTATTAAAAAGCTCAGCTTTAAACCGTTTGAATCAGCCTATAAAATACTTATCCTTTGGTTGCCCGAGTATTTGGATAAGGAAGGCAATGCATTGTTAAAAGTAATAGAGGAACCTCAACCCAACACCCTTTTTTTGTTGGTGGCACAAAACCAGGATCAGATTCTTAACACCATTTTATCACGCACACAACTTATAAAGGTGCCGTGTTTAAATTATGAGGATATAAAAGAACATCTCATTACTGACCATAACCAAACAGAAACTGCCGCATCAGAGATAGCCTACCTCAGCAACGGTAACATTACCGAAGCGTTGAGTATGCTGCAGCAGGATACTAAAAGCTATCACACGCTGTTTGTGCAATGGCTGCGCCAGTGTTTCTCTAATAAAGGTTTAGAGGTGCTTGGCTTTGTTGACCAAACGTCAAAAATGGGCCGTGAAAATCAAAAGAACTTTTTACGGTACGGTATCAGTTTTATACGCGAGTGCTGTTTGTTACGGTCGGGTGCGGAAAGGATAGTTAAACTGCCAGAGCAGGAACTGGAAACGGCTAAAAAAATGTCGGCGGTGATGAATATACCGCAGGCTCAAACCATTATCAACGAGCTTGAAAAAGCCCATTATCATATAGAACGAAATGCAAACCCTAAAATCTTGTTTTTAGACGTATCTTTGCAGATTATAAAAATACTAAATTTTAAAATTGTCCCTACGGGGAATCACTATATACCAAATTAATTATGGGATGCGGAAGTTGCTCAACAGGTGGCGGTTGCTCGCCTGCGGGCTGCAAAAGTAACGGCTCGTGCCTTACTAACGGTTGCAGTAAATTAGATGTACACGATTGGCTTTCTCATATGGATATGCCAACTAACTATAAGCCCTTTTCGATAGTTGAAGTTAAGTTTAAGGGATCGAGAAAAGAGTTTTATCATAATAACGACAACATTTACCTGGAAACGGGTGATTTGGTTGCGGTAGAAACTACTACCGGCGGCTATGACATTGGCCATGTATCTATCACCGGCGAACTGGTGCGTATGCAAATGACCAAGCGCCATGTAAAAGAGGCTGATGTTGTTAAAAAGATCTATCGCCGTGCCACTCCTGCCGATGTGGATAAGTGGAAGCTGGCGAAGGATATGGAATGGGAAACCATGCACAAATCGCGCACACTGGCACTTGAACTTAATTTATCAATGAAGATAAGTGATGTAGATTACCAGGGCGATAAAACCAAGGCAACCTTTTATTATACGGCCGAAGGCCGCGTAGATTTTAGGGAGCTGATCAAAAAAATGGCGGAGTCTTTCCTTATTCGTATTGAAATGCGCCAGATAGGTATGCGCCAGGAAGCAAGCCGTTTAGGCGGTATTGGTTCTTGCGGTCGTGAACTTTGCTGCAGCACCTGGTTAACCGATTTTAAAACGGTATCAACATCAGCTGCGCGTTATCAAAATCTTTCTTTAAATACGTTGAAGCTTGCGGGTCAGTGTGGTAAATTAAAATGCTGCCTTAACTACGAGCTGGATACTTATATGGATGCCTTAAAGCATATACCAGATAATGTGAACGTGCTAAAAACCGAAAAAGGTGACGCGCGCCTGCAAAAAACAGATATCTTTAAAAAGATCATGTGGTTTAGCTACCCCCGTGAGGAATCATGGGTGCCTATGACTATTGATAAAGTAAAGGAAATTCAACAATTGAACCGTGAGGGAATTATTCCTGCAGATTTGGGTGAGGTTTTTGAAGAAGAAACTAAACCAGTAAAGGTTTTAGATTATGAGAATGTTGTTGGTCAGGATAGCTTAACCCGGTTGGATGAGCGCAGGAACAATCAAAATAAAAACAAAAACAAGAACAAAAATCGTAACCGTAACGGAGCGGGAGAACAACAAGCCAATAAAATAGATGGCGCGCCACAGGGCCCAAGGCCCGAGCGTAGTAACCGCCAGCAAGGTAACCGTCCCGAAGGTGGCAATCGCCAGCAGCACCAGCAAGGGCCACGCCCCGATGGCGCACAAGCCGGGCCAAAGCCAGAGGGTGGTGGCACCCGTCCGCAAGGAAACAACAATAACAGGCGTAATAATAACCGCCCTCGACCAAACAATCCAAATAACCGAAACAACGATAACCCTGCAAGACCGGAATAATAATGCAATATTTAAAAGTTATTTTTTGTGGATTGATTGCCCTTGTACTTTTTACGGCGCAAGGCTGCATGGACCCAAAAGCGGTAATAGATCAGAATACGGAACTGCCCAACCATAACTGGGCGTATGTAAACCGAATAAAGTATAATGTTAAGATTGACGATGAAACCATACCCTATAACCTTTACTTTAATTTAAGGGTTACAGGCAGCTACAAGTACTCTAATATTTTTGTTTTGTTTCATCAAACATCGCCTGGTAAAAAAACCGCTGCCACCCGTTATGAATACAAGCTGGCCAATAAAGATGGCGAATGGCTGGGCAGCGGCAGTGGCAATCTATACAGTTACCAGGTGCCTTTACGTACACAATATAAATTCCCGGCTAAAGGGGTTTACCATTTTGAAATTGAGCAAAACATGCGCGATAACCCACTCCATGAGGTTAGTGATGTAGGTTTAAGAGTGGAAAAAGCTAAGTAAGCAACAGCTAATTAATAGTATAATCGGCTGTTGTTTTGCTAAATGATCCTAATTCCTCGTTGGTTTGTTGCGCTACTACCGTACCATTATCGGCAATGGTGTATGATACCAAATTTTCTCCCATAGTTTGTATCTCAAAATGTACTATATCACCACTATTTAATGATGTATTGTAATCATAAGTTGTACCTGTAGCCACCGTTTTTGTATCAAGCGTTGTTGATGTGGTTGCCGTAGCTTTTATTACAGAGACTACGGCAGTAAAAGATGCAGTACCGGTTGCCGTAAATTTAATGGTATGTGGTGTTGGCATTACATTTCCCTTTTTAGAGCATGAGGCGATGAAAAGGCAAACAAAAAAGGTTAAACAAATATATAAGTACTTCATAATTGGTTTATTTTCAAATAATTTAAACATGTAAATATGCTAATTGTAGTTTAAGTAATATCAACAAAAAATTAACTTATGAAAAAGGTTTTTGTTTATATACTTATCATAATAGCAATATATGTTTCTGCATGTACCGGCAATAATAAAACCGGAGGCGATCGGGCCGATTCCGGTAAAACAAATATTGGCAGTTCCGGTGCCGCAGATACTACAAGCGCGGCATCATCAAGCACCCCAATGCAAAGCGGTACCAGCGGAACTGATACCAGCGCAAACGGTAAAAGTACTGCAACACCCACGGTAGACACACCAAAAACCAATCCTAAATAAATTATTATGAAAAACGTATTTATATATTTATTTGCTTTTTTATCCATTTCGTTTGCAGCATGCAAGGGTAATAAAACAGAAAGCAACCAGGCAGATTCCGGCCAAACACATGTGGGTAATGAGGGCCCTACCGATAGTGCAGCACTCTCAGCCACACCTATTGAAACAGGTGGAAAAGATACGAGTGGAAACGGATCTGGCACTACAAATGCACCAAAAGATACACTTAAAAACAATCCTAAGTAATACTTCTTTTTTTTAGTAATATTAAATTTGTTACATTCGTTTTGCTAATTTTTTTATCAAATGAATGTTGCTATTATATTACTTATTACCAGTATTTTTGTGCTGGTTATTGCCGTATTTATATTTTTAAAACGCCCTACAGTTTACGGTATTTCTACAGATGAGCTCTCTTTATTAAAAGCCGAAAATGATTCTCTAAAAATTTCATTAGCGAAAGCCGAAGAAAAAGCCGGCAATTTGCTTAGTGAAAAGGAAAACATCACCAGGCTGCTTAAGGATGAGCAATCCCGTTTATTAGACGAGCTTTTATATGAACGTACGCAACTTGCGCAGGCAAATCAGTCTTTAGAGTCATCCCGTTCTTATTTTAAAGCACAGCAGGAAAAACTTACTGAGCAAAAAACAGAGATAGAGCAAACCCGCCTACATTTTCAACGTGAGTTTGAAAATGTGGCCGAAAAACTGCTAAAAGAAAAATCAAAAGAATTTACAGATGTAAACAAGCTTAGTATTGATACCATACTCAATCCTTTAAAAGAAAAAATAAAAGATTTTGAGGAGAAAGTAGATAAAGTTTACAATATGGAGGCCGCAGAGCGTAATACCCTTAAAGGAGTTATTACCCAGCTGATGGATCTGAATAAACTGATAAGTACCGAAGCATCAAACTTAACCAAAGCCTTAAAAGGTGACAATAAAAAGCAAGGTAACTGGGGCGAAGTAATACTGGAAAAAGTTTTAGAACGATCTGGACTGGTACGCGACAGCGAGTACCGTATACAAGCCAGCCTGAACGGTATTGACGGCGGCCGCCTACAACCTGATGTAATTATTGACCTACCTGATGAAAAACATTTAATAATTGATTCTAAGGTATCCCTGGTAGCTTACGAGCGGCTAGTGAACTGTGAGACGGAAGAGGAACGCAGGTTATTTTCAAAAGCACATGTTGAATCTATCCGCAGTCATGTACAGGGTTTATCATCCAAGAACTACCATGATCTGTACCAGGTAAACTCGCCCGATTTTGTTTTGCTTTTTGTGCCTATAGAATCGTCCTTTAGTTTTGCCGTACAACTGGATGCCGACCTTTTTAGTGATGCCTGGGATAAGCGGGTAGTAATTGTTAGTCCGAGTACCTTGTTAGCCACCCTCCGCACTATTGCCAGCATCTGGAAACAGGAACGTCAAAACCGGAATGTGCTTGAAATTGCCCGCTTAAGCGGTGAAATGTATGATAAGTTTGTTGGCTTTGTAGGCGATATGGAAGGCATCGGCAAAAACATTAAACAAAGCCAGGACAGTTATGATAAAGCCTTAAATAAATTAACTGATGGCCGAGGTAATTTAACTATCACTGCAGAAAAAATTAAGAAGTTAGGGGCTAAGGCTAATAAGCAAATAGATGTGAAGTATATTGGAGAGGAGTAAACAGTTTGCAGTTATAAATTAGCAAATAGCTGACTGATAACTGCAAACTGAAATCTTCTTACTGCAAACTGCCAAATGCATTCCAACCCTGAGCTTTTAACTCATGCATATTGCCAGACTTTGTAATTAAATTACAACCGGCATTAGGTTCTGTTATATAGCCAATAATTGTAAAATCAAGCTTGAACTTTATTTTATCATAGTCGGCTTGTTTAACGGTGAACAATAGTTCATAATCTTCTCCACCGCTTAAGGCGCAAACGGTAGGGTCCAGGTTAAATTCACGGGCAGTTTCATAGGTCATTGGGTCAATAGGTATTTTTTCCTCGTATAACTTACAGCCTTTATTACTTTGCTTACATATGTGTAAAAGTTCTGAGGCTAAACCGTCAGATACATCAATCATAGCAGTTGGTTTAACCTGCATATCCTGCAGCAGATCTATAATATCTTTTCTTGCCTCCGGTTTTAACTGGCGCTCTACAATGTAATCCTTACCTTCCAGATCGGGCTGGATATTGGGATTTTCCATATAAACCAGTTTCTCGCGCTCCAGTAATTGCAAACCGGTATAAGCACCACCTAAATCTCCCGATACACAAATCAAATCACCTTCTTCTGCACCATTACGGTAAACTATATCTTTTTCATCAGCATAGCCAATAGACGTTATACTTATGACCAACCCTTGTTTTGATGCGGTAGTATCACCACCTATTAAATCAACACCATATTTATCACAAGCCAGATAAATACCTTCATACAGTTCTTCAATAGCTTCTAACGGAAACCTGCTCGACATACCAATTGATACAGTAACCTGAGTTGCTGTACCGTTCATAGCATAAATATCACTCAAGTTAACCTGTACCGCTTTATATCCTAAATGTTTTAACGGAGTGTAAGCCAAATCGAAATGAATTCCTTCCAGCAGCATATCAGTTGATATCAGGGTTTTCTTTCCGCCAAAATCTAATACCGCGGCATCATCTCCAACACCCTTAATACTGCTTTTTTGTGTAAGCTTTATATTTTTAGTAAGATGATCTATTAAACCAAACTCACCAAGTTTCTCAATATTGGTTCTTTCTTCGTTCTCAAACATAGTTGTCTTTTAATTACACTGGTAAATAATGATGTATCTTACTGTGTAATCATTATAATATCTTATTTATAAATTTCTATAAACCTAAACTTGCTGATATCTCCAGCATTCTTTCAATGGGTTTTACGGCTCTTTCAATTATGTGCATAGGCACTTCTATTTCGGGCATTTCATTTTTTAAACACAGGTATAATTTCTCCAGTGTATTGCGTTTCATGTGCGGACAATCATTACATGCACAGGTATTATTTGGCGGCGCGGCTATAAATATTTTATCAGGATTATCTTTCTGCATCTGGTGCATTATACCAGATTCAGTTGCCACAATAAATTCCTTATCAGGGCTGTTTGTCGCATATTTTAATATTCCTGTAGTAGATCCTATATAATCTGCCATCTGTAATATAACTTCCTCACATTCAGGATGTGCAAGTATTTTAGCATTAGGATAGCGTTCTTTTAGCTTGGTAATTTTTTCACGGCTAAAAATTTCATGCACCATACATGCACCATTCCATAACACCAAATCACGTCCTGTTTTTTTAGCTACCCAGGCACCTAAATTCCTGTCCGGTCCAAAAATTATCTTCTGCTCTTTTGGTAAGCTCTCCACTATTTGCACCGCATTGCTTGATGTACAAACTATATCGCTTAAAGCTTTTAATTCTGCCGTACAATTCACATAAGTGATAACCAGGTGATCAGGATAATTTTCTTTAAACTTTTTAAACAAATGTGGCGGACAACTATCGGCTAAAGAGCAACCTGCTTTTAAATCCGGTAACAGAACTTTCTTGTTTGGTGATAAAATTTTAGCTGTTTCGGCCATGAAATGTACACCGGCAAAAACAATAATATCCGCATCTGTTTTAGCTGCTTGCTGAGATAAGCCCAAGCTATCGCCAATATAATCGGCAATATCCTGTATATCTCCTTCCTGGTAATAGTGTGCCAGTATAACAGCATTTTTTTCCTTTTTAAGTTTTTCTATTTCTCCAAAAAGATCAAGTGACGGATCAATGTATTCGTCTACAAAACCTTTTACTTTTATTTCTTCAAAGATATCCATTCAACAAATCAATTAATAATAACTCTTTTTATATATATAAATAAAACTATTGTTATTAAGGTGTTAGTTATGTTTAAAAGTTGCGATACTATTTAGCTAAAAAATTGTTTTTAATATTTTACTAACACTTATGCACAGCATTTTGGTTTTTATTTTACTGATTTTAAGATTAGTATGACAAACAACATTTTATTAATAAAGTTATTTGTTAATAATTTACTCCTCAATAAAATGTTAATTTCGTCGCTAACTAGTCTTACAAATAGCTCAAAAGTAAAAGTAAAAAACGTGAAATTCAGACTTATCAACAATCTGTTTATTTATTAGAAATTTACTTACACAAAGTTAACATGTTTTAGAGCTGTTATTAACAATAAGCCTAATTTTACACAATACATATATTAATGATGACTAAAACTGTTGATTTTCTTGTAGTAGGATCAGGTATAGCCGGGTTAAGTTTTGCACTAAAAGCCGCAAAGCATGGTAAGGTACTGATAGTTACAAAAGCAAATGAAGATGAAAGCAACACTAAGTATGCCCAGGGTGGTGTTGCTGTAGTTGTTGATAAAATAGAAGATTCCTTTGAAAAACACATAAATGATACGTTAATAGCAGGGGATGGCCTTTGTGATAAAGAAGTTGTTGAGGCAGTTGTTAAAGAAGGTCCGGACCGTATTAGTGAGATAATTGATTACGGAACCAATTTTGATAAGACACATGAAGGTATTTATGACCTTGCGAAAGAAGGAGGCCATTCAGAGTTTCGTGTATTACATTATAAGGATATAACCGGGTTTGAAATTGAAAGATCATTATTGGAAGAGATCCATCGTGAACCTAACATTGAAATTTTAACTCATTATTTTGCAGTTGATTTGATAACCCAACACCATTTAGGTGAATTTGTAAGTAAATCTACCACTGATATTAACTGTTACGGTATTTACGCTTTTAATACAGATAACAATCAGGTTGAAAAGATATTATCAAAGGTAACGGTTATGGCATCTGGTGGTGCCGGCCATATTTATTCAGTAACTACAAATCCTACTATTGCTACCGGTGATGGTGTTGCAATGGTTTATAGGGCCAAGGGTAAAGTGCGCAATATGGAATTTATACAATTTCATCCAACAGCATTATATAATCCGGGTGAATATCCTTCTTTCCTTATATCAGAAGCTGTGCGTGGTTTTGGAGGTGTACTTAAACGTACCAATGGAGAAGAGTTTATGCATGAGTATGATGAACGTGGTTCACTTGCTCCGCGTGATATTGTTGCCCGTGCAATTGATGCTGAAATAAAAAAATCAGGGGAGGATTTTGTGTATTTGGATGTACGACATAAGAACAAGCACGACATGTTGGAACACTTTCCTAATATATATGCCAGGTGTTTAGATATAGGATTAGATATGACCCGTGATATGATACCTGTTGCACCTGCCTGTCATTATATGTGTGGAGGTGTATTGGTAGATCATAGTGGAAGATCATCTATACAACGTTTATATGCCTGTGGTGAATGTTCATCAACTGGCTTACATGGTGCTAATAGGCTGGCTTCCAATTCATTATTAGAAGCATTGGTTTTTGCTCACAGAATATATGAGGATGCTATTGTAAAATTTAAAAACTTGGAAATACCTGTTAATATACCAGATTGGGACGAGCATGGGGTTAAGCTATCAAATGAGGATATCCTGGTAACACACAATATACGCGAAATGCAGAAATTGATGAATGATTATGTTGGAATAGTACGTTCAGATTTCCGTTTGGAAAGAGCCATGCGCCGATTGGGTTTATTACATCAGGAAACAGAATCTTTTTATAAAAAAACCAAACTATCTGTAAAGCTTTGCGAACTGCGTAATTTAATACAGGTATCCTATTTAGTTGTAAAATCTGCAATGGCAAGGCACGAGAGTAGGGGATTACATTATACAACAGATTATCCGGAGCATCAGGAAATTTTACAGGATACTGTTTTTTAATGTTATCAATATGTCATTGCGAGGAGTAAAACGACGTGGCAATCTCGTCAAATGCTAGGCGGTTAAGCAATAGCGAAGAGATTGCCGCGCTGCGCTCGCAATGACATGTAGGGTTGGTTAAGAGCGGAAAACGGGATTCGAACCCGCGGCCTTCAGTTTGGGAAACTGATGCTCTACCAGCTGAGCTATTTCCGCTAAATTTGTAATCAAACATAACTAAATTGCAATTAAATCACTAATTGATAAATAAACAATTCACTAATTGAAATATGCCTGTTATACTACCTGTAAAAGATAAATCACCCGTATGGGGAAAATATTGTTTTATTGCCGAAAATGCTACTATTGTTGGCGATGTTGTTATGGGCAATAATTGTTCCGTATGGTTCAACGCGGTAATAAGGGGAGATGTACATTATATTAAGATTGGCAATAACAGCAACATTCAGGATGGGGCTGTTATACACGCTACTTACTTAAAAGCGCCAACTAACATTGGTAATAATGTATCAATTGGGCATAATGCTATTGTGCATGGCTGTACGCTGCATGATAACGTTTTGATAGGTATGGGTGCTATTGTAATGGATGATGCCGTAGTACAAGAGTATGTTATTATAGGAGCCGGTTCTGTAGTGCTGGAAAGAACTATTTGTGAATCTGGCTACTTATACGCTGGTACACCCGCAAAAAAAATAAAGCCTTTAACTGATGAGCAAAAGGCTTTATTGAATAAGTTACCACAAAATTATATTATGTATTCAGGCTGGTTTAAGGATTAATTGGTTCGTTTGGAATATCCAGAGTTTCTTCAGCATCCCAGTTTGGTCTTAAGCTTATCTCTTTTTCGCTAATCCATATATTTTCAGGATAGGTTTTTAATTTAACCCTACCGCTATCCCATAGGCCATTACGATTTTCATCATATATTACCCTAAACGTGTATTTGCCGGTTAAATAGTTCCTATATACCAATGATGTGCTTTTTGTTATTATATCACTACGAAGAACAGTTTTCTGCTCATTTAAAATTTCAACTATATAACTTTTGGTATTATCCGGCACCCTAACCTTTAAAGTTAGTATGCTATAATTCTCAGGTTTATCGCCCTGGAATTTTATACCAGTCCGTTTATTTCTATCCCCGTAAATATCAGTAATAGCCCCATCGTTTAAAAGCAGTTCGTACTTGCTGTTAGCGCGGTATCTATTTCTTAGTAGAACCGTTTTGTTGTTTGATGTGTCTTTTTCTAAAACAAGATTGCTTAACTCAACAGAATCTTCTTTTAAACTTATGAGTGAAGAATTAAAACTTTCAATAGGGAAGTTAGCTGTAATTGCAAGGTCACTGTTGGGCCTTAATTTATTATCCCGGTTAAGATTATACTTGAAGCTGATAGTACGTGTAAAACTTTCTTTACGGCCTTTTAAATAGTTTACACTATCCAATGGTTTATTATTATCAAAAAGAGCTACCCGTAGGGAATCGAAATCCATATTGCGTAAAAATAACTGGGCCGTATCTTTTGTCTTATTAATGTCCACAATCTTTTGATTGTCTAATGCCGGCGGGTATATTATTTTTACTGATGGTTTAACAAGTGGCTTATTAAAGACTAAGGTTATTTTGCCATCCGGGTCAAATCGTCTTTGTGATACCAATCTGAATTTCTCCGGAACTTGTTTGAATAATTTTAATTGAACGCCTGATGTATCTTTATCTACTTTAATAGGTTTTTTAAGGAAACCGATTAATTCTTCATCGTTATTATATATTTTATCCGGACTTGCTTCTTTTAATGCGTAAATACGATAAGTATCTTCCCGCAGATTGTTCAATGAAAAATTTCCTGATGAATCTGTTGTAGCATAAATAGTAGGTTTCTTTTTACCAAATAGAAGCGAATCTTTTTTAATCGGAAAAAGCATTACCGTTGCATCTTTTTCTTTTTCCTGGGTTGTGCTGTTAACCACCGATCCCGAAACACTTAATGAGTCGATGTGGCTACCGGTCGAAAAAACGTAAGTGAAATTTTTCATTACATTGCTTTCATTTATATCAGAAATTGCTTTTCCAAAGTTGATCACATAGGTTGTATTTTTTAAAAGCGTATCCTTAAAGTTGATGATAAGACTTTTCTTGCTGATCTTGTACTCGGGCTGTTTTTCCATCGCCGGGCTTATGCTTATCTCCTGGTACTGGTTCTGCAATTTGTAATATTCATCAAAGTCTAACCGGATACTTTTTTCCGCAAAGTTACGGGTCATGTTTTCGGGCGTGGCCTTCAATAATTTTGGAGGAGTGAGGTCGCGAGGTCCTCCGGTAGGTCTTTGCATGGCTGCGCAACCGCAAAGCACTAAAACCACAAAAAAAAGGGATGAAATTTTGTAAAAAAAAGCAGACTTTGGATTTAACATGGTTTTTTTGCCCTATAAGCGACTTTTATGTTTTTATGAATTGGGATATTAAAAATCTAAAAAAATGTCTTATAATTAAAATTTTATAATCAACTGATTTGCAGATGTTTACAAGCTATCTTGATACATGAACCATTAAAACGGATACATCCGATGGTGATACACCAGAAATTCGGGATGCCTGGCCTAAAGTTCTCGGTTTTATTCGTTTTAATTTTTCGCGGGCTTCTTTTGAAAGTGACACAAGTTGACTGTAATCAAATTCGGGATTAATTTCTTTATCCTCCATTTTTTTCATGCGATCAACAATTTCCATTTCTTTTATAAAGTAACTCTCGTATTTAATTTTTATTTCAGCCTGCTCAATAGTTTCTTTATCGT
>JAQBNY010000254.1 GCA_028288315.1 Mucilaginibacter sp. | reverse complement strand
AGGTACAGCATACATAAAAAAGCGGTTTACTCGGCCATTTTGGGTCTTTATATATCTCTTTCGCATGCAGCTCAAAATCCTCATCAAAAAATAAATTATGATGCTGTATATCTTCAATTTTTTTGTTTGTGCCAATATAAAACAACAAGCTCGAAGGCGACATGGTACGGCTCTCCCAATATTTGTCTGTGTAGTTTCTATCAGATTTCTCTAAAAGAGACTGGTCGGTATGTTCGTAGTCTGCGCTGGCAATTACAAAGTTGGCATTAAAAGCTCCTTGAGTAGTTTGAATAGTATTAGCCTGTCCGTTTACGACATCAATCTTAGTAACTTCTGTATTCAGCCGTATATCTACACCATAGCTTTCGGCAATACTTACTATTGTCTTTACAATCTCGTTCATCCCACCCATTGGGTACCAGGTACCAAGGGCAAGATCGGCATAGTTCATCATACTGTACATGGCGGGTGTATCCTTTGGTGTTGCCCCTAAAAACAACACCGGAAACTCCAGTAACTTTATAAGCTTAGGGTTTTTAAAATATTTGCGTACATGGCTGCTCATACTGGTTAACAGCTGCATGCTCATGCTTTTCCTGATCAGGTTAAAATCAATAAACTCAGTAATAGAATGCGACGGGCGAAAAACGTATTCGCCCATTCCCACCTTATATTTATAAGCAGCTTGCTCTAAAAATTTACGTAAGCCTGCACTGCTGCCAGGTTCTATGCTCTCAAAAAGCTTTTCCAGTTCGCCCATGCTGGCAGGTACGTCCAGCAAATCGTTTTTGCCATAATAAACACGATAACCGGGATCAAGCCGTTTTAATTCGTAGAAGTCTAATGGTTTTTTTCCAAAAAGAGCAAAAAAATTCTCAAATACATCGGGCATCCAATACCAGCTGGGGCCCATGTCAAATTTAAAACCGTCCTTTTCCCAAACACGTGCGCGGCCGCCGGGCTGGTCGTTCTTTTCCAGTATGGTAACTTTGTGGCCCTCTTTAGCAAGCACACATGCCGAAGCCAGGCCGGAAAAGCCTGCTCCAATTACTACAATATGCTTTTTTGTGCCCATCACGGCCAAATTAAGCAAAATGTTGTAAGCTTCTAAAAAACAATCCCGTATTCATTTTGTACTTTTACGGTAACCCCAACCGGTAAATGAATTTATTCGACGAAACGTGTTTTGAATGCAGTAAACTGATCACTACTAAATATAGTACATCATTTAGTATAGGTATAAACGCGTTCGAAAAACGGTTCAGATACCCTGTTTACGCTATATATGGCTTTGTACGTTATGCCGATGAAATTGTTGACACCTTTTACGGGCATGATCAGCGCCAGTTGATTGACGATTTCCGCGACGAAACTTTTAAAGCTATTGACCGTGGTATAAGCACCAATCCGGTTTTGCATTCGTTTCAGCAGGTAGTAAAGCAGTATGGCATTGAAAAAAATCTGATAGACACTTTTTTAAACTCCATGAAAATGGATCTGGATAAAACAGCTTATAATGGTGATGATTATAAAGTTTACATCTACGGTTCGGCAGAGGTTGTAGGCCTTATGTGCCTGCGCATTTTTTGCGAAAATAATTTCACCCTGTATGAGCAGCTTAAACCAAAAGCCCGCAGCCTGGGATCGGCATTTCAAAAAATAAACTTTTTGAGAGATATCAAGTCGGATTATGAAGACCGCGGACGTATTTATTTCCCAGAAGTTGATTTTAATAACTTTACCGAGCAGAATAAAAGCTTTATAGAGACAGACATAAAAAAAGACTTTGACAATGCTTTAGAAGGTATAAAGCTGTTGCCAAGAGGCAGCCGTTTGGGTGTTTATGTGGCTTATGTATATTACCTGCAGTTGTTTAAAAAAATACGCGGCACTACGGCAAACACTATTATGCAAAAAAGGATAAGGGTTTCTGATACGCATAAATTAAGCCTGTACTTTAAGGCAATGTTGCATCAAAAACTTAATGTAATTTAAGAATTAACATTACTGTAAATACTTTTCCGATGCTAATTAAATTCAAATATATATTGCTATCAGCACTCATACTACTGTTATTATCTATCAGTTCTATCGGCGCTTATACTAAGCATAATGATATAGTTGAACCCAACCTGAATGTTATACGCAAGCTGCTGATAAGCGCCCTTGATAGTAAAAAAACTACCGATTCATTATACGCAAACCTTAATGCCGTTAAAGATCGTTCGGCTTTAATAAACGGTTACATAGGTACATTAGAGGCCTTAAAAGCCAAGCATGCCTGGAACCCATATTTTAAGATAAAATACTTGAACGATTCTGAAAAAACATTTAAAGCTGCCGTAAGCCGCGATCCGCATAATATCGAAATCCGCTTTATGCGCTTTTCTGTTGAGCATAATGTACCTGGCTTTTTAGGCTATAATAAAAACCTATATGCCGACCGCCAAGAGATTATTAAACAGCTAGACAAAAAATATTATTCTTCGGCAGATAAGCTCTTGGTTAAAACAATTATTACATTTTTGATAAATTCAAAAAGATGTACCCTTGCAGAAAGCAATAATTTAAAACAGCATTTAGCCGCCCTATAGTGAAATATACTTACCTGTTCATTAATGTATTGACCATTTTTTTTCCGGTTGTATTATCGTTTGATAAGCGTGTAGCTTTTTATAAAAGCTGGAAGTTTATTTGGCCGGGCATGGCTATTACAGGCCTGTTATTTTTATTTTGGGATGTGTTGTTCACCATTCATGGCGTTTGGTCTTTCAATGATAAGTACATAACCGGCATTAAGTTTTTTGAGCTGCCTATTGAGGAGATCCTATTTTTCCTGACCGTTCCCTTTGCCTGTGTTTTTATTTATTCGTGTTTAAATTACTACGTAAAATGGTCAATAAGTAATGATGTAGCACGCAGTATAACGGGCTTGCTTGCTATTGCATCGGCTTTTATACTGCTGGATAGTTTTAACAGGCTATATACCGCGGTTACATTTAGTTTATTGGCTATAATATTGTTGGTTTTGTTGTTTGTTATTAAAGCCGATTGGCTCAATCGTTTTTATCTGGCCTATTTAGTATCGCTTATTCCATTTTATATAGTTAATGGCTTACTTACATCAATACCTATAGTATTGTACAACAACCATCAAAATTTGGGTATAAGAATTTGGACCATCCCCTTTGAGGATCATTTTTATAGTATGGCACTTTTACTGATGAATATTGCTTTCTTTGAATACTTTAGATCGAAAAAAACAACCACTGATAAATGATCGAGCTGCCCATCTACACTAAATCACAACTGGCCCTGCGTAACGGGCAGGATAAGCCACAGATATGGGTAGCATATAAGGGAATAATATATGATGTAACGGAAAGCCGCCTTTGGCAAAATGGAAAGCACTACGAACA
>JAQBNY010000249.1 GCA_028288315.1 Mucilaginibacter sp. | reverse complement strand
CTGTATGTATGTGTTGGCGGTATAAATGGCAAATATTTTAAGCTATCGGCCACGTTATTGTTGTTGCCCCTGTTAGAGCCATAAGTAAGTGTTACGGCATTATAAAAATGCAACCAGCTTATAGGGTGTATATCTATAGAAGCCTCGCCACCATATAGCCTTGCGCTTGTTTGCTGGAATTTAAAGGTTTGGTTACCTTGTACAATAACCGAATCCTGCCCGTTTGCGCCCAGTAGTTTCTGGTTATAGATATAGTTTTGAATGTTATTGTTAAACACCTCGGCGCTGGCAACAACATATTTGCTGCTGAAGAAAAGGCCCAAATCTTCCTGTAAATTAAACTCTGGTTTAAAATTAGCGTTTCCTATCTGGTAAATATTTGTACCTGGGTGCACGCCGTTATCAGATAGTTCTGAAATATTTGGCGCCCGGAAACCGCGGCCTATATTAGCCTTCATTGTAAACTTGTCTGAAAACACATAAGATGCACCTACACTGCCGGACACACCGCTAAAAGTATTCTTGTAGTTAGAGAATGGCTGGTTTGCACCAACGGTATTCGGAGCAACCGGCTCATCAAACCCGGTTGTTGGGTTAGTAGCCGTGTAAAGCTCTTTGCTATTGAATGAACGGCTATCAAAACGCGCTCCGGCAGAAACGGTTAGCTTATTAAACTCTTTTTTAACCAAGGCGAATGGCCCAACGTCAAACAAATTAAAATTAGGGATCAGAAAATCAGTAGAATTAGCAATGCTGTTATGCTGATACATACCGTTCACCCCAATGGTGGTTTGGTAATCTTTACCTAAATCAAAATTATACTTAAAATCATAAGTAAAGGTACCTAGCTGTAGGTTCAGCCCCGGGGTGCTAACTGCCTCGGGGTGGCTAAACTCTCGCCTGTGGCTAAACTGGTAACCTAAACTGGCAAGCAACGTTCCGCCGCTTATAGCAACGCTGGTATTATTGTATATTTTATAGTTCTCTACCTGTTGGTGCAGTGGTGTAATTGTATAGCTGTTTAAATCTTTATTAGATACTACAGGTCTAAAAGCATCATCTTCGGTAATTTGCTTTGTAAACTGCCGGGTAACAGAATCGCGGCTGCCATCTGGTATTTCTTGCAGGGCACTAAATGCCGAGGCGTTAAAATAAGAGTAACCCCATGATTTATTAACCCCGGCCATTACACGGCCATCGTATTCTTTAAAAGCTGTACCGTAAACCCGTCCATCTATTTTATTTTGATAGTCTTTGGCTTCTTTAGCAGAGAATATGCCCGACCATACAAAGCCGTTATGGTTACCCTGTATACGCGCCGATGTAGCATATAACCCATTGTTGCTTTGATAATTTGCCAATACCGAACCAGAAGTTGTGCCTTCAGCAGCAGGAGGAGGAGGCAATAAATTAATCACACCGCCAATGGCGTCAGACCCATAAATTAAACTGGCAGGACCTTTAATTACTTCAACCCGGTCAATAGCGTTCTGGTCAACCTCAATGCCGTGCTCATCTCCCCATTGCTGGCCCTCCTGGCGTATGCCATCGGCAAGGGTTACTATACGGTTATACCCTAAACCACGTATGTATGGTTTAGATACGTTGGGCCCTGTTGTTACCTGATTTACACCGGGCAGCTTGGCAGTCTCATCAATAATATTGGTACCGGCCTGTCTTTGCAAATAAGTTTTACTAACAGCAAGCATAGGTACAGGGTTGCGCTTAATTTCGGTAGCCCGGCTAACCCCTGTTATAACCACTTCACCGGCTTCTATGGCCGATGCCTTTAATGCTACATTAAGTTGTGTTGTTTTTGAAAAATCAACCCTCTGGTAAAATGTTGAATAGCCTAAATAGCTAATTTGTACCAGGTATATCCCTTTAGGAACCCGGCTGAAGGTATATTTGCCATCTACATCGGTTTTTGTACCAATTTTCAGATCGGGGATACTAACTGTTGCCCCTATAATAGGGTTCCCGTCGGCCTTGTCTGTAACAGTACCCGATAAAGTACCCGCAGCTAGTGATGGAGATGTATCATTAATTTTAAGATGAGAAGCATCTGCAAAAGAAGAAATTTGTATAAATAAAAACAGGAAGCAACTAACTAATCGTAGTTTCATAATAAATAATTTAAAAAATTCAATAAAATGCCACATCAAGCGGCGTTTGCTGGATAATAAAAGATTATTATGCTATAGGAGGGGCGCGTCCTGTCGACAGGATAAGCGCAATGCTGGTAAAATTGTACTGAAAGGTTTTGAAAATAAAATCAGCACTGGCAACCGTATGGTAGCTAATGTGATTTGACATTTCCATATTAACATGGTGCATGCTATCGCACAAAGGACACTTTTCTGATACAGTTGGCTGTGATGAACTTTTTGCAGTATGGCACACACGTGAATGTGCATTTTTATTAATATAATGCTGGTGGGCATATACCATATACTGGCCTGTTATAAAACATAACAGTAATACCCAGGCGGATATAATATGGTGGATGCTTTTTTTCAAAACCAGCTTATACTTTTTGCAATGTTATACAAAAGTAATTAATAAACTTCCAAATGGATGTTTAAAACGTAACAATATTGTTAATAGCTTTTCATCAAAAGCCATAAAGCAAGCTTACATCTGTTATATTTGCCAACATGAAACCTGCTGAAGTTAATTTGAAATGGGCCGCTTTGCAAGAGCGTATAGCCATAGAGTTTGATAATGAGAAGCCGGATATTAAGGTGATACTATTTTTAATAGGGGTGCAGGAACTTGGCCAGGGCCCCCGCAAATTTAGCAAGCGTCAAAAAGAAGAATTGATGCACATTGCCAACTGCAAGCTGTTTAGCCAAATGGGGTTTTATGAGCTTGAAGGGCTGGACCAGGATGGATGGCCGCATTGGAAACTGGTAAACAAGGTACCTAACTATACCATACTGGAGCAGGAAATGCTGATTAAATCGCTTATAATTAACTATTTTGAGACCGAAATGGATTGGGAATTATAACTAAATCAACATGAAAAAACTTTTTACTATCTGTTTTTTATTCGTTGCAATTACTTCTTTTGCTAAACCGCCAAAGAACCAGTACGCGCGCATTCGTACCAGCTATGGCGA
Source organism: Mucilaginibacter sp. (assembly GCA_028288315.1). Lineage (GTDB taxonomy): Bacteria > Bacteroidota > Bacteroidia > Sphingobacteriales > Sphingobacteriaceae > Mucilaginibacter. The sequence continues at coordinate 15 of JAQBNY010000249.1, read as the reverse complement.
CTGTATTATACGCCT
>JAQBNY010000248.1 GCA_028288315.1 Mucilaginibacter sp. | reverse complement strand
ATCACGTAGATGATCACATACAATTTTCGGTCTTCACGAGCATAGCGCCAGGCAGACCCAAGCAATGAGAAATAGGGGTTTCGCATTAATCAATAGGGTATTAATATTGCCCCTTTTAACGTAGTTTTCGAAAAAAAGATACCTAAAAAGAAAAATAGTTTTTCAATAGGTTAATTTTTTACATTTTTTTGATTTTTTATGCCGGAATTATATGGATTTCGTAAAAGAAGATTAAATACGAGGAAGTTAATTAGTAATATTTTTCTGTTGATGATTAATATGGTCATATTAATTGCTGCAGATAACGATCTATCGCATTATCTAATGGAGATAAAATTATTCCGCGTTCGCTGGATAGTACGCTATATGCAGGTAGTTTTGCTTTGAAACCAAACTGATTGAGCGGTTTGGATTTAATAAGCTTTAAATTTAACCTGCAACGTTCGGCAACGGTTAAAGCCAGCTCAATCCAGGATGTTTGGCCATTATTACATAAGTGCCATATGCCACACTCATCATCCATTATTAGATCCAAACTCGTATGAACAAGATCTGGTACGTATGTAGGCGAAAGACAGACGTCGCTTACAGCGGTAAAAGTAAGGCCATTTTGAATACTATTTAATACCGCAGTAATAAAGTTCGTCTTATTCCATGGTCCAAACAAGGCGGAGGTTCTAACCACTAATGCATTAGGATGGTATTGTAAAACTTTTTCTTCGGCCAGGTCTTTACTGTGTCCATAAACATTCAATGGTTTCTTTGTGTCACTTTCTAAATAGGGCTTATTTTTAATGCCATTAAATACAAGGTCGGTTGAAAATGTTAACAGTTTGATAGCGTATTCCTGACATAAAAGTGCCAGGTTCTCGGCGCCATAAGTGTTTATTGCATAGCAGTATCCCGAACTTATTTCCGCATCATCAATACTTACAAAGTCAGCAGTATTAACTATTGCCCAGGGGTTATTATTTTTGATAAGCTGTTCAAGCTGATAAATGTTAGTTACATCTGCTCCTTTATACCCTGCAAATTGATAAAAAATTCCCCTTAATTCGCATATGCTGGCAAAAGCACTTGCTAAAGCGCCACTTTTACCAATAATGAGTAAGGGTTGTGCTGACTGATGCCCAGGCTCGTAGTTAAAATAGGTTTCGTTGCCATAAGTTACCCGGCACTTGCGCTGCCACCAGCCATTATTACTCATTGCCGGATGATGAAATTCTCCGGTGGTATTATATGCTTTTATCATTTGGGCCAATGCCGTTGGGCGGGGTGGGGAATTGCTCAGGTCAAAAACACCGGCTTCATAATCACCTGCATGTTGTGTAAGCAGCTTATTCCATCCAAATGATCCTAAAAGCGCCCAGGCTGTGATCGCCCTTATATCAACCCCTTCATTCTTGAGCTTTATAGCCGTATTCCATTGTAAATCTAACCAACGCATTTGTTCTTCACGGGTACAAAATAGATGTACTTCTGTGATAGCCATTGGCAGATGATACCTTTCCCAAGCTTCTTTTAATAATTTATATGGCCCATCCGGACAGATATGACCTACTCGAACTGCCTCCACATCCGCATATGTGTAATGGAAATTTCCGCCATGGGTATGTGCCGGGTAAGCCGATAAATCCTCATCCAGATAGCGCTCGCTGGTTAAATAATGATTAAAACCCATAATGTGAGGCATGCACGGGTTATCTAAGAAAAAATAAAGTTCACTTTTACTAATTCCTGAGGATAATAGGTATTGCCATAAAGGATGTGCCTTATTTATCATACCACATAGCAAGTCATAACTTAGCCATCTACGGTGGTTTTCGAAATCAGCCTGATATTTTAAAAGCGATGTGCTGTGTATTTTACCAAGATCATCTGTTTGTACTAATTTAGCCTGCGGGTTTATTTTTCGGATGGCCTGCATTGCTAATACAGTGGCCTTACATTCATTGATCAAAATACGGCAAAAGCTTTGGTCATTCTTTTGGTGCGGGTACCATATGCCATACAAACCGCAAAAGCGGGCTGTGGTGAGCGGTTCGTTTACTGGCGTGTAGTAATTTATCCACGGAAATCTTTCTGCTACTTCGGTTGCATAATCTACAAGTCCGTACACGAAACTGTCATTAAGCATGTTAACATAAGCCGGGCCGCTGCCATGATGAACCAGGCCGGCAATAACCTCCATATTTTTTGATTTTAATTGGTTAAGCTTATCTGCTGTTAGGCTCCAATCTATTTGGGTGTTTATATCTGGCCGGTGCTTTTCCCATAGTATAGGATAGCGCATTTTTTTTATGCCTAATTCAGCAAAGTCAGTTATATCCTTTTCACGGTAATAATGCCCTGAATAATCAAGCTGGTCAAAATATTCATCATGAACCCGGTTAACTGTACATTCCAGCCCACCCCAAATTTCAATGGCTGTTAATTTCCCTTTCATTATACAGAGATTGAAATGTATTTTCTGATTGTATTTTCTTAAATGTTGATAAAGCTTGTGCCACCACCTGATCCATATTGTAATACTTATAAGTGGCCAGTCTGCCTACAAAATAAGTGTCGGTTTTATTCGCCAGCTCCTCATATTTTTTATATAACATTGTATTTCCGGGACGGGGAATTGGATAATATGGATCGCCTTCGGCTGTGGGGAACTCATATACAATGCTGGTCTTTGAGTGCTTTTGCCCGGTTAAATATTTAAATTCAGTAATCCTGGTGAAAGCATAATCGTTAGGGTAATTGATAGTGCCTGTGGTTTGATAGTTTTCCTGGTCTAATGTCTCAAATTTAAACCGTAATGACCGGTAAGGCAACTTACCGTAACAGTAGTTAAAGTATTCATCTATAGGCCCGGTAAAGATCATTTTCTCATACTTTATGTCATTAACAATCTCATGATAATCGGTGTTAAGCATGATCTTTATATTGGGGTGATCCAGCATTTTTTCAAACATTTTGGTATAGCCGTTCAAAGGCATTGCCTGGTAGGTATCAGTAAAGTAGCGGTCGTCTTTGTTAGTGCGTGTAGGTACACGTGCTGTAACGGAGGCATCCAATTCCGAAGGGTCTAAATCCCATTGCTTACGGGTATAACCTTTAAAGAATTTTTCATACAATTCTCTACCAATGGCTTTAACTACTACATCTTCTGAAGTGCGGGCATGCGTAATTACTTCTGCTTTAGATGCGAAAAATTCTTCCAGAGCTGCACTGCTTAGGTTTAAGCCATATAAGCTGTTAATGGTTGTTAAGTTAATTGGAATGGGCACCTGTTGCCCATCTACACAGGCCAGCACTCTATGTTGATAGTTGCGCCATTCTGTAAA
>JAQBNY010000304.1 GCA_028288315.1 Mucilaginibacter sp. | reverse complement strand
CCCAGGATAGACTCATTTGCAGCCCTTAAATTCAAGGACTTCCGTTCATATGTGGGCATGCGTTTTTGCTTTACGTTTGCATATCAAATGCAGGCGGTTATTATTGGTTTTTACATTTATCATCTTACAAAAAGCGCTTTTGCATTAGGTCTTGTTGGCTTATGTGAAGCTATCCCCGCTGTTGGAATTGCTTTATACGGAGGCTACATTGCTGATAAATCTGAAAAGCGCAAAATGCTGTTACTGATATTTATTGGGGTTTTTCTATCGTCATTTGTGATGTTTTTGGTCACAACAAAAAACGCCGGTAACTACATCAATGCAAGTTGGGTGGTGCCAATAATATATCTCATGATATTTGCCAATGGCGTTGCTCGTGCTTTTTATGGCCCGGCTACCTTTGTAATATATACCCAAAGCATCCCAAAAGAAATATACCCTAATGCCAGCACATGGAGCAGTTCCAGTTGGCAAATAGCATCTATCCTTGGTCCTGCAGCCGGTGGGCTCATCTATGGTTTTTTTGGTATTACAGTAACGTTTATAGTAATATTAGCTTTCCTGGCTATTTCGCTTATTTTAACATATCTGCTCCGGTCATATCCGCCCGTATTTGTCCCTAAAGAAAGCATCTGGAAAAGCTTATCAGAAGGGATTCATTTTGTGTTTAATAATAAAATGATGGTAGGCGCTATGAGCCTTGATCTGTTTTCGGTTTTCTTTGGCGGGGCTGTAGCTTTGCTGCCGGTGTTTGCTAACGAGATTTTAAAGGTTGGTGCAGAAGGTTTGGGTATTATGCGTGCTACCACTTCATTGGGTGCGGTTTTAACTATGCTGGCTATGGCAAGGTTTTCTCCAATGGGTAGGCCATGGCGTAACCTGCTAATAGCCGTAACCGGCTTCGGCTTGTCAATTATCTGTTTTGGTTTATCTCGAAGCTTTTATTTATCGCTTTTGTTTTTATTTACAGAGGGGGCGTTTGATAGTATTAGTGTAATTATTCGCAGCACTATTATGCAACTTTTAACTCCTGATCATATGCGTGGCCGGGTATCGGCAGTAAACTCCATGTTCATAGGTTCATCGAATGAAATTGGCGCTTTTGAATCTGGCACAGCAGCCAGAATTTTAGGAACTGTGCCTTCAGTTATATTTGGCGGCAGCATGACCTTGATAATAGTGACTATCACCTATCTTAAAACTAAAAAGCTGATACCTCTGTCATTAAATGAAATACATCCTCCAACACCAGTTAAAGAATAAAGTCGTATTCATTGCTTACAATGAATACGACTTTAACATATTAAAAAAGATGTAGAAGCTTGCCTAAGGACAAAGACTAAGCCACACACTAACTATCAATTATCCGCGTGATATTGTTATCGCTGATTTATTTGGATAAGCCTGGTATAAAACGTATTTCTCATTCTTCCCTGATATACCTATTGGTTTAACAATCTGCGATTTATTGCCCTGGGTTACTTTTACTGTTTTCCATGTTTCAGGCACATAGGTTTTAAGCGTAAGCGGTACATAATACATGCTTTTATTTAGCGAATGAGTTAAGCTTACATTTATTTTATCACCATTTTGTTTGGATTGTACTGTGGCGTTTTGTCGCTCACGTATGTAACGTGTAACATCACCAAACGTGCCTACCCAAAGCACTTGTTTTGCCTTAATATAACTAAAGTATTCATTTAACTGCTGGTGAGTTAAAGGTTCCCAGCCTATCCCATCAACACCATGAAAGGTGAGCACCAGCCATGTATTATTCTTATTGGCAGTAGTATCAACCCAGGCTTTCATCATTGGCATAGGCGTTTTGGTTGTGCCTCCACGCTGAAATTGTATATATTCTTTATCGGTATTGCCGGGATTGCTCTTATCTGACCGGCTTATCTCCTTTAGCCATGGCTCGGGCATACGATTACGCAGGGCCGGATAAACTTTATGAGCATATTGCATAGCGCGTTCATTTTCGGTACCAAAGGGGCCTTCACCGCTAAAGGTATATTTTGGTCCCATTTGCTTTAACATATCGGCTTTACTTTTTTCAAGCTCGTATATCATATTGGGTTCATCAAGTACAGCTAATCGAGGGTGGGTTATCATATGGCTGGCAAATTCGTGCCCTTGCGCTGCATATCTGCGTATATCATTCCAGGTAGTACCGTGTGCGTCTGCGTATTCCACATTGTGTTGTATCCCCGGCTTAAACTCACCATTCCGTACTTTCAAATAAAGTTCATCAATCACTTTGATTGCCTCATCCATTTTTCCGGCATCAACCAACGATCCTGCTTTGTAATGATAATCAAGCGGACCAACCAGTCCTAAATATCCTGCTGCTGAGGCACGCTCAAAAATATTGTCTTTATTAGTTGGGACGGTAGCTGTTTCATTAATGATATCCTTAACCGGCCGCCCTATAAACTTACCGTGATACTGCGAGCCTGGTATTTGCCCGGTGATGATGAAAAATGTTGCCGGTAATTTTAAACTATTCAATACCGGTATTGCCTGCTTAAACTGGTTAATTGAACCATCATCAAATGTTATTGATACGGCACCTTTTTTATCATCTCGCCATTGCGTTATTTCGGTTTTGCCTATAACCTGGGCATTACTACTAACAAATAACATTAAGGATAAAGCGGTTGAAATTAATTTCTTCATGGGTTGGATTAGCAATTATAAATAAGATTGCATTAATAACGCCGAATGTACGATTTACATATTTATAACAAAAAAGATTTATAACTAAATGAATATTCACTTATATTTGTATCAATAATAAATTTAAATGCGTACAAGAAATACAGATAAAGTACAACTGGTAAAGCAAAAAGCAATTGAGCTGATTGTAAAAAATGGCTTGGAAGGTTTCAGTATGAATAAACTGGCCAAGGTATGCAATGTTTCTGTGGCAACATTGTACATCTATTATAAAGATCGCGATGACTTAATTATAAAAGTAGCTGTTGAAGAGGGCCGGATAATGGGTGATGCCATGATTAAAGATTTTGACCCGGAATTGCCATTTGAGCAAGGCTTGCGCAAACAATGGGAAAACCGTTACAACTATATGATAACAAATCCTGTTATGGGTTTATTTTTTGATCAGCTACGCAGTTCATCGTACCAGCAGGAATTCCTCTCTTCTTTTTTGAAAGGATTTCAGTTAGTTGTGGGCAAGTTTATGCACAATGTAATTGAGCGCGGCGAAATTGAGGCAATGCCTTTTGAAGTATACTGGTCGGTTGCATTTGCCCCTTTGTATAACCTTATCCGCTTTGACACCGAAGGACAAAGCATGGGTGGCAAACCGTTTAAAATGACCGACGAGATTTTATGGAAAACTTTTGATCTGGTAGTAAAAGCACTAAAAAAGCAATGAAGAATATGACGGATAATTTTGATCACATATTGCTATTTAAAACAAATATCAAATGCCCGGGTGATACTCTGTTCCTGCATGCTGTGCTGGATTGCAACAAAGATATTGAACAGTGGACCGTAGACCTGGAAGATGAGGACTGTGTGCTACGGATAATATCACACAAATTAACACATAAGCAAATAATTGAATTATTAAACTATCATGGCTATACGTGCTGTGAATTAACCTAAGCCCCAATGCAAAAAGAAGAACCGATACCATTTACCGGCTATCAAAAATTTGTAATATTTATATTAGCCATTACCCAGTTTACCGTAATACTGGATTTTATGGTGATGTCGCCGCTTGGCGATATGCTTATGAAATCGCTAAGCCTTAAACCTTCAGCATTTGGTTTCGCAGTATCGGGCTATGCTTTTAGCGCGGGTATTTCGGGCTTGCTTACAGCCGGCTTTGCTGATAGGTTCGACCGTAAAAAACTGCTTTTATTTTTTTACATCGGCTTTATAGGTGGTACCATTTTCTGCGGATTAGCACATACCTATGCCGTATTAGTAGCGGCCCGTATAATCACCGGCCTATTTGGCGGGGTAATTGGCTCCATATCTATGGCAATAATAACAGATTTGTTTGCTATGCAGCAACGTGGCCGGGTTATGGGCTTTATACAAATGGGTTTTGGCGGCAGTCAGGTTTTGGGCGTACCAATTGGTTTATATTTAGCCAACGCCTGGGGTTGGGAAGCCCCATTTTGGATGGTAGCAACATTAAGCATAATTATTGCATTACTGATAGCTGCAAAGCTGCAGCCTATTACTCAACATTTGGCGCTGCAAAATGATAAGTCGGCATTTAAACACCTTTGGCATACGCTTGCCAAAAGCAATTACCGGGTTGGTTTTATGGCTACGGCCCTGCTATCAATAGGTGGTTTTATGATGATGCCTTTTGGCAGCGCATTTGCCATTAATAACCTGGGCTTAACTAATGAGGAGTTGCCTATGCTATTTATGGTATCGGGCGTAAGTTCATTAATTGTTATGCCGTTAATAGGTAAACTGAGCGATAAGATAGATAAATTTAAAATATTCGCTGTGGCTTCCGTTTGGACAATGATTATGTGCGTAGTTTATACCAACCTTGGCGTAACACCGCTAATATTGGTAATGGCGCTTAACATATTAATGATGGTAGGTATTATGAGCCGTATGATACCGTCTTCGGCATTAACAAGCGCAATACCCGAAATGGCCGACCGTGGTGCTTTCATGAGCATTAACTCATCATTACAGCAAATAGCAGGTGGTATAGCAGCAGCCGTTGCCGGGATGATAGTATCTCAAAAAGGCAAAGGCGCACCGCTGGAGCATTACAATGTGGTGGGGTATGTAATTATAGTAATATCAACATTAAGCATCTTACTAATGATGCGGGTAAATAACCTCACCAAAAAGAAAATGGATAGTAAAAAGGTAGTGATACCGGAAGATATTGTGATAGGTGAAGGGTTTTAAATATTAGTAAGCAAAAAGGGCATCAATATATTGATGCCCTTTTTAAATCAGTTAGATTACCGCGTGTGTTAGCAATCAGTTTACCCTACCTCTCCAACATCTCCACCACATCCTCTTCCGTCCCGCTAAACGGCCCGGATGCTTCAATTTTTAGGCCTGCCATGGCGGCGGCAAATTCTCCGGCTTGTTGTATGCCTGCGCCTTTTGCACGTTTATATAGGTAACCAGCCATGTAAGTATCACCACAGCCTGTAGCATCAACTACTGCAATGGGTTTATATGCCGGTATATCATAAAAAATATTGTCGTCATAAATTACCGAACCTAAGCTGCCCAGGGTAATTACAACTTCTTTAACGCCCCAGTCGGCCAGTATTTTTGCGCCGGCGTGTATATTGGTATAGCCTGTTAGTGCTTCCAGCTCATGTTCGTTCACTTTAAGTATATCTACATATTGCAGGGCTTCTTTTTTATCGGCCCAGTCAATAGCGTGTACATCATTATTAACCACCTCGCGTAAATACCCCTGTGCATCAACAGATACCTGCGCCCTACCACTCAATGCTTTAATTAATTCAGTCGACATATCATCGGCCAGCAAAGCACCTAAATGAAAAACTTTGGCATCTACATCCAGCAGGTCGGCAATGGTAAAGGCATCGGCTTTTTGCAATACGCGTTGGGTACGGTTATCCTGATTCTCTGCATAAATATTTTCAAAATAAACCGAGTGGGTACTTCGCAGGGCTTTCACCTCAATGCCTTTAGCACGCAGTTTAGCAACTTCCTGCATTTCGGTTTCGGCAAGGGCCGTTACCAATTTGTATTGCACCGGCATGTTACTTATAGCGTTACTAAAATAAAACGCTGTGCCGCCCGCCATGTGATTAACGGTGGCGGCGGTTACTACTTTATCTAAGGTGATATGCCCTATGCAACAAATGTCATACATGAATTTTCTATAATAATCGGTTAGCTTGCAAATGTAACAGCCTGTTTATTATTTAATATATAATTAATGCAATATTATTAAGCTGCAAACAAGGCTATTAGTTTATTAAAAAATGCGGCTTTAGAAGTACTTATTATGTGTAGGTAACACTTGTATTATACTAAATTAAATACTGAACTTTATAGTAAACTTAACAGCCGGCTAACCTTAACTAATTATTACATAGCTAAATTTATTATACGGCTCCTATTAAGCCATTCTTTTAAATTATTAACCTTTAAAAAAATAAATTATGGACCCAAATGCAAACGCACTTAACTGGTTTGAAATTCCAGCAACCGACATTGAAAGAGCTCAAGGCTTTTATGAAGGCATTTTTGATATG
>JAQBNY010000190.1 GCA_028288315.1 Mucilaginibacter sp. | reverse complement strand
ATTACATTTAGTTGAAAACAAGGATTATGCAGTTTGAGATGTTAAAGGAAAAATCGTCAATCATCAAAGTAATTGGTGTTGGCGGTGGTGGCGGAAACGCGGTAAACCACATGTACAGGCAAGGTATAACTGGTGTTGACTTTATTATATGCAACACAGATGCCCAAGCTCTGGAGTTAAGCCCTATACCTAACAAAGTGCAGTTAGGTGCAAGTTTAACAGAAGGTATGGGTGCCGGTTCAATTCCCGAAGTAGGCAAAAACTCGGCTATTGAGAATATAGACGATATTAAACAGATGCTGGGCTCAAATACCAAAATGTTGTTTATTACAGCAGGTATGGGCGGCGGTACTGGTACGGGTGCAAGCCCTATTATTGCCAAAGCAGCGCGTGAGCTTGATATATTAACTGTCGGCATTATCACTACTCCATTTTCTTTTGAAGGTAAGCGCCGTAAAATGCAGGCTGATGCTGGAATGGAAGAGTTGAAAAAATATGTGGATTCGTTCCTGGTGATATCAAATGATAGGCTTCGCCAGATATTTGGTAACTTAACATTAGGATCGGCATTTGCACAGGCCGATGATATTTTAACAACTGCCGCAAAAGGCATTGCCGAGATAATAACACTGCCTGGTTATATAAACGTTGATTTTAAAGATGTGCGCACTGTAATGAAAGACAGTGGCGTATCTATAATGGGTAGCTCATCTGCCGAAGGCGAAAATCGTGCTTTAAAAGCAGTTGAAGGCGCTTTATCATCACCGTTATTAAAGGATAATGAAATAGAAGGCGCACGTTACATCCTGTTAAATATTAGCTCTGGTGATAAAGAGGTAACTATGGATGAAGTGAGCATTATTACCGATTACATACAGGAAGAAGCAGGTTTAGCTGCAGACCTGATATGGGGTAACTGCCGCGATGAGAATTTGGGCGATAGTTTATCAGTAACCATTATTGCTACAGGTTTCCAAACCAAGGATGAGCGCGAGAAGGAACATAGTAACAAAAAGATAGTATCAATGCTGGTGCCTGAAAATGCGCCATTGGTAAAACCGGTTAATGAATTTATTACACCTGTTAATACCGATGATACTGCCGCTGCTGCGGTACCTTTCATGAAGTTAAAGGAAGAGCCAAAACAAACCGGTTTGTTTGATTTGTTTGCCCGTGCCGAAGAGCAGGATGCACAGGATAAGGTTATAAAGTACGATCTGAATGACGAGACCCCGATGCCGGACGAAACAGACGGATCAGAGTTTACCTTTAAGGTTGAAACGGTAATGAACTTTGAACCTGCAACGGTTGAGACCAAACAACCCGAACCGGAGCCAGAGCCCGAACCGGAGGCTATTGTTAATGCCGACGAAAGTAAAACAGATGAATCTATTGAAGAGCAGCTGCGCAAATCGCGTGAACGTATAATGCGTTTAAAAGATCTGAGCATGAAATTGCGTAATGGCAACATTCAGGAGATGGAAAATATACCGGCTTATAAGCGTAAAGAAATTGCTTTACAGCAAACTCCTGCGTCTGACGAAAGCCAGGTATCCAGATTCTCTTTACTGCCTGATAACGAAGGTAAGACAGAGATAAGGAACAATAATTCTTTCCTGCATGATAATGTAGATTAATTGACATAAACCCTTTATAAAAAGCCCTTTGTTATATGCAAAGGGCTTTTTTGTTATAATCTATTCTAAAAAGTAATAACGTTTGATGCGGGGCGTTTTAAGGGTTATATTTGTAATAAATTAATATTAAGATTTACCATTTTGGATTTATTTGATAAAATAACAAAAAACATGGGAGGCCCGATAGGGCAACATCAAAAATGGTCGCATGGGTATTTTTCTTTTCCACGTTTGGAAGGCGAAATAGCCCCGCATATGATGTTTAACGGTAAGGAACATTTGGTTTGGAGCTTAAACAATTACTTAGGTTTGGCCAACCACCCTGAAGTACGTGAAGCAGATGCAAAGGCGGCCGCAGATTATGGTATGGCATACCCCATGGGTGCCCGTATGATGTCTGGTAACTCCAAACACCATGAAGAGTTGGAAAATAACCTTGCTGAATTTGTTGGTAAGGACGCCGCTTTCCTGCTCAACTATGGTTACCAGGGAATGGTATCTATTATTGATGCACTGGTTGATAGGAATGATGTAATTATTTATGATGCAGAATCACATGCCTGTATAGTTGACGGAGTTCGCCTGCATATGGGCAAGCGCTTTGTTTACAAGCATAATGATATTGAAAGTTTTGAAAAGCAACTTGAACGTGCCGAACGCATGATCGAGCAAACCGGCGGTGGCATTCTGGTGATAACCGAGGGTGTATTCGGCATGTCAGGCGCTCAGGGTAGGTTAAAAGAGATCATTGAGCTAAAAAAACAATATAAGTTCCGTTTACTGATTGATGATGCACATGGTTTTGGTACCATGGGGCCAACAGGTGCCGGTACGCATGAAGAGCAGAATTGTATTGATGGGGTTGATGTGTACTTTGGTACATTCGCCAAATCAATGGCGGGCATTGGCGCTTTTGTAGCAGCAGATACCGAGATAATTAATTACCTGCGTTATAATATGCGCTCACAAACCTTTGCCAAGGCTTTACCTATGCCAATGGTACTGGGTTTGAAAAAACGTTTTGAACTTTTAAAATCAAATCCTGAACTGCGCGAAAAGCTATGGGTAATTGCCCGCGCTTTGCAAAATGGTTTGGTTGAGCATGGTTTTGATATAGGTATAACAAACACCATGGTTACCCCGGTATTTTTAAAAGGCGAATTGATTGAGGCCACCAGTCTTACTATGGATCTGCGTGAGAATTACGGTATATTCTGCTCCATTGTGGTTTATCCGGTTATCCCTAAGGGATTAATTGAGCTGCGTTTAATACCAACGGCCATGCATACCCTTGAGGATGTAGAACGTACATTAGACGCTTTTAGCGAGGTTGCCGCAAAACTGAAAGACGGTTATTATAAAGAAAATAAAATGGCTATTGCTTAATCAGTATTTATGCCAATAAATTAAAGCCTTACGACCATTCGTGAGGTTTTTTGCTTACTAATCACCTGAGAAATGTTAAGCAGACTGATTAATAGGTTATTGCAACAATAAATGTAAATTCATTAAACTCAAAATAAATTATTTACATATAATGCAATAAAGACGCATGCTTGTAAAATTAATAATAAATTAAGGGAGTTGTTGGGTTAATAGATCATGCCACATTGTTGTCTAAATGTCAAAAATGTGGAAAAAAACCCCTTTAAAGGCGGTTTTTTTATGCTTCAAAAATTTTTATTTATAAAAAAACACTTTAGATTAGCTTTAATTTAAACAGTAAACCTCAAATAATTTAAAAGGAGTAGTCACAATGAAAAAATTTAATGAAGTAAAAGAACTGGTTGCATCACTTGAAGCTGATGCCGACAAATTTTACAACAAGGGCAACAGTGCTGCTGGAACCCGCGTTCGAAAAGGTATGCAGGACCTTAAGAACTTAGCGCAAGCAATTCGACTTGAAGTACAAGAGTCGAAAAACAAAGCGTAATAAAATAGTCGGAAGGTTATTTTACTTTAATAAAAACCGGTTAGGCGAATGCTAACCGGTTTTTTTATGTTTTACACTTTCTATGAAAATGATGTCATTGTGAGCAATAGCGCGGCAATGCACTATATCCAACAAGAGCCTAACAAATAAAGTTATTGGATAATCGCAATTTGCTCTTTTATTTTCTCAGCCGTGTCTTTACTCACCTGTACTAACGGCAAGCGAACTGTATCGCCACAAATATTTAACTGTTTTAATGCTGTTTTTACACCTGCCGGGCTGCCTTCGGCAAACATTAAGCGGGTGAATTCTATCAGGCTGTAATGCGCAGGCTGAGCGGCTTTATAATCACCATTTAAACAGAGCCTTACCATGTCAGAAAATTGTTTTGGCAGGGCGTTACCTATTACAGATATTACACCAACAGCACCCATAGCAATCATAGGCAATGTAATGGGGTCATCTCCTGATATAACCAGAAACTCTTGAGGCTTATCTCGCATCAGTTGGTTAAGCAGCTCAAAATTACCTGATGCCTCTTTTATACCTATAATGTTTTTAAAATCTTTAGCTAACCGTACAGTAGTTTGAGCACTAACGGTGCTGCCTGTACGGCTGGGTACATTATATAATATTACAGGCAGCGGTGTAACTTCAGCAATAGCTTTGTAGTGCTGATAAATACCTTCCTGTGTTGGTTTATTATAATGCGGACTTGCCGATAAAATAGCATCATAACCCGCAATGTCAAAGGCCTTTATTTCGGCAACGGTTTCATAAGTATTGTTACCACCTATACCTGCAACTAAATGAACACGTTTATTCACAGCCTCGGCAGTAAACTCCCAAACCTTCTTCTTCTCTTCCTTATTCAATGTGGCGCTTTCGCCGGTTGTACCTAATGATACAAGGTATTCTACCCCGCCATTAACCAGGTGATCTATAAGCGTTTTTAGCGCGCTGTAATCTACCTGCCCATCTGCCTGAAAAGGAGTTACTACCGCTACTCCTGTTCCGTGAAATTTATTCATGTGTTCTGAAATATTAAAAAGGTTGCTAAGATAGCAAATTCATTAATTAATGCGCAGTTAT
>JAQBNY010000146.1 GCA_028288315.1 Mucilaginibacter sp. | reverse complement strand
CTTTGCGCCTTTAAAAGTGAGTGGTTTATTAGGTCAAATGGTGAGTGGTTTTAAACTATTCACTCAATCAACCACTCACCTAATCAACTAATAATAAAATAATGGGTTTACAATGTGGTATAGTGGGTTTACCAAACGTAGGTAAGTCAACGCTTTTTAACTGTTTATCAAATGCCAAGGCACAGGCGGCAAATTTTCCGTTTTGTACTATTGAGCCAAATGTGGGCGTAATTACCGTGCCTGATGAACGCCTTACAAAACTGACAGAAATTGTTAATCCAAAGAACGTTGTTCCGAATGTTATTGAGATAGTTGACATTGCAGGCCTTGTTAAAGGCGCCAGTAAAGGCGAAGGTTTGGGCAACCAGTTCCTGGCCAATATACGTGCTACAAATGCTATAATACACGTATTACGCTGCTTTGATAATGATAACGTGATACACGTTGATGGTTCGGTTGATCCCATCCGCGATAAAGAGATCATTGATACGGAACTACAGCTTAAAGATCTGGACTCGATAGAAAAAAAGATTCAAAAGGTTGAGAAAATGGCCAAAACAGGTGGCGATAAGGAAGCTAAAAAAACTTACGACGTATTAACCATTTACAGAAATCATCTACTGGAAGGAAAATCTGCCCGTACCGCTCCTGTTGCTGAAGAAGATAAGGTATATATTGAAGATATATGGCTGCTTACTGCTAAACCGGTTATGTATGTATGTAATGTTGATGAAGGCTCTGTTACCACTGGTAACGCTTATGTAGAAAAAGTAAAAGCGGCTGTAAAAGATGAAAATGCTGAGGTATTGATTATATCGGCACAAATTGAAGCGGAAATTGCTGAACTGGAATCATACGAAGAGCGCCAGGAGTTTTTGAGTGACCTGGGGCTTGCAGAATCAGGCGTAAATAAGTTAATAAAAGCGGCTTACCGCCTGCTTAACCTGGCCACATACTTTACTGCAGGTGTGCAGGAGGTACGCGCGTGGACCATTACACAAGGCTTTACCGCTCCGCAGGCTGCCGGCGTTATCCATACCGACTTTGAGAAAGGATTTATTCGTGCAGAGGTAATAAAGTATGAAGATTTTGTTAAGTTTAATGGATCAGAAGCTGTTATTAAAGAAAATGGCAAGCTGGGCGTTGAAGGCAAAACCTACGTTGTTGAAGATGGCGATATAATGCACTTTAGGTTTAACGTTTAACCAATTACTAACTACTAAGCTGAATATAATGTTGGTGCGCGGTGCTTTACAACTCTTACCAATTAATAAGATTGGTTAGCCGTTTTTTATATCTTTGCGGCAATAGTTCTCGTAGTTCAATGGATAGAATTATGGCCTCCGAAGCCGTCGATATGAGTTCGAATCTCATCGGGAACACATTTTATAAGAGCAGGTAACGGCTAAGTTACCCGCTTTTTTTTATGCTTTATTGATAATGTAGGCGGCTATCCGTATTATATTGATACCTTTACCACCCACACATGGAAGAAAGAAAATACCTTACAACCTGGAGAAAATACATCCCGGTTATTCGCCTGCATTTAAAGAGAAGCCTTGTTGAAGAGCAGAGCTTTAAATTAAATATCACTGATTTTGAATCTGCCGGCGACCGGGGCAAATCTGGCTACACCTTTAGTTTAGCTATGGAAAATGGCAAGGTTACCAATAACATAAGCGGATCTGCTGTTGCGCGCGACCTGTACGAAGCCCTTAAAACCGACGAAACCATAAAGGCTATAATTCAGGATAAGGCCATAAAGATAAGTGTAGGTAAATCTTTTGTACTGAGTATAAAAACAACCCATATATCTTCTTTTAAATAACAATAACTGAGCTGCACTATATTGTTCAATGAACAATATAGTGGGTCATCATAAGCCTGTCGAAGGACGTGCGCAAATGCCCCACCCACAATGCTTCGACAAGCTCAGCATGATAACCATTCTGTTTATTTTAAAGCATCAGCCGCATATGCACGGCATATCTTTACTTCCTGCACTGCATCTGAACTTGCAGGGATTGCATATTCCAGTTCAATAGTAGCCGGAAACTTATACTTGTTCTTTTTCATTAAAGCCAGTACTTCTTTTATAGGTGTATCACCTTGTCCCCATGGCGCGTTGGGGCCATTGTTAAACTTACGATCCTTAATGTGCATGCTGGTTATACGGTCATTATACTTTTCAATAAATGGTATAGGGCTACTGCTGGTACCTGATGCGTAGTGACCAATATCAAGGTTAATGGCATTATATTTAGATTGACTAAGCGCGGTATCCCACAATGTTGGCGTAGCTTGTGTATGCGCATGATAACCTACATACATTTTATGTTTGGTGGCCAGGTCGCCCAGGCGTTTGGTTTGCTCATCGTTAGGCAGCTCTACAGTAACATGTGTTACGCCTAATGCTTTGCCTACATTAAAAGCATATTCTATCTCCGCATCGCTGTTTTTGGCGCCTAAAGCATTGGGTTTCCAGGCATAAATGGTTACACCGGCATCGTTATACATTTTACGAAGCTCTTTAAATTTATCCATTGATGCTGCAGCACGCCATTCGGCTATTTTGGGTGCAAACTCGGTCCAACTCTGCCCCTGTTCGCGTTTTGGGGCACCGGCATAAGCTTCGGCTGCATCACCCATTAATTCAATAGCGTTAATGTTACAATCAATGCAATATTTCAGCAGATCTTCGACAGTGCCGGGCATACTCCTGAAAGAGTAAGTGATTACTCCTATCTGCACGCCATTAATAACAGAATTTGGTTTAGCGGCACTTAAAAGCGAACCCGCGAATGATGTTTTTGAAAGGAACAGCATAGATGTTGCGGCAAGTGCACCGCTGCCAATAAACTGGCGCCTGCTTAGATTTTGCTTTTTCATAATAATCTCCGGTTTTTGAGAGTAATTGGTTTAAACCAAAGTTATTAAATTATTTATCCTGGCAAAATCTGTATTAAAAGTGTTACCTGAGGGGCTAGAGTCGAGAAGTAAGAATCAAGAGACAAGACCAAGCGGAACAGTGATAATATCAACGACAGATTAAATATGCCAAGAATTCCTTTTACATAAGTTAGCTGAGGACGCTATTCTCCCAACAACCCTTCATTATCCTTTAACTCCACGCCGGATAATTTCCGTTTAAAAGCTTCCTGAACGAGGTAGAAAATTTTATCGGCAGCAGTGGCATGGTCAAGTCCACCGGGGCGGATGTTGGAGATGCAGTTGCGGGAGTTGTCTTTCAATCCGGGCTTGGGGGTGTAGGTCAAATAAGCACCCATACTATCGGCCGCGCTAAGGCCGGGGCGCTCACCAATAAGCACAATGGATAGCTTGGCGTTCAGCGCATCGGCAATAGGGTCGCCAATGGCTACACGGCCCTGCTGTACCAGGCACAGCTGGCCAACTTTTAACTTTGCAGCTAATAATTTAGGGATAAGCAATTGCAATAAAGCTAATATGTTTTCATGGATAGCCAGTGCAGATAAGCCATCGGCCACTATTATCACCACATCATCGCCGGTTATCTGATCGGTTAAGCGGTTTATAGAATACTCGTCAAGCAACCTGCCCATATCTGGCCTTTGCAGGTATTGTGCACGACTCTCTGCACTGCTATGTAGCTGCAAAACAGGCAGGCTAAATTGCATCAGAGTTTCTGCAAGCTGCTCGCTATCCATAGCAGAATACACTGCATCTCGGGCATGTGCGTGGGCCAATTTAAACTGCAGCGATTGCTTAGTGGGTATGCTGGTACCTACGCTGCCAATAGCTATGCGTGCCCGGGTAAACGCCTTTAAAAAGCTTAGCGGGTCGGGTTCTGGTTTTATTATCTTATCCATAAGCTTCCCATCTCTTTCAATAAACCCGCCGCCGCGGTGGCCGACCGGTTGCCTTTATCATCAAATATCCCCTGCTTCAATAGCCATTGCTCAAACTCGGGCGCGGGTTTTAAGCCAAGCACTTTACGCACGTATAAGGCATCATGGAACGATGTAGATTGATAATTGAGCATAATATCATCAGAGCCCGGTATGCCCATTATAAAATTACAACCTGCCACGCCCAGCAGGGTTAGCAGGTTATCCATATCGTCCTGATCTGCCTCGGCGTGGTTGGTGTAGCAAATATCTACCCCCATTGGCAGGCCCAGTAGTTTTCCACAAAAATGATCTTCTAATGCGGCGCGGGTTATTTGCTTACCATCATACAAATACTCCGGACCAATAAAACCCACTACTGAATTTACCAGCAGCGGCTTAAACTTTTTGGCTATAGCATAAGCCCTCACCTCGCAAGTTTGTTGATCTACCTCATGATGTGCATTGGCTGATAAAGCACTACCCTGCCCCGTTTCAAAATACATTACATTCCTACCTGTACTTCCCCGGTTTAAATTTAATGTTGCCGAATAAGCTTCTTCCAGAATATTCAGATTTATACCAAAACCCATGTTCGCCTTCTCCGTTCCGGCAATGGATTGAAAGCACAGGTCTACAGGGGCATTTTGGTTGATCAGATCTATAGTAGTAGTTATATGGCTCAATACACAGGATTGCGTTGGGATCTCAAACTGCTGCCTTAGCGTATCAATCAGCGTTAAAATCTTCAGCACCGCCGCCTGGCTATCAGTTGCAGGGTTAATGCCGATAACCGCATCGCCACTACCATAAAGCAAACCTTCTATCAGGCTTGCCGCAATGCCTCGCGGGTCATCTGTGGGGTGGTTAGGCTGCAGGCGGGTAGAGAAATGCCCTTTTAGCCCAATGGTATTTCGGAACCGGGTAACAACCTCACATTTTTTTGCTACAACTATCAAATCCTGGTTGCGCATTATTTTAGATACCGCCGCAGCAATCTCGGGTGTTATGGCATCGGCAACGCCTTTAAGGATAAGAGTATCTGTTTCATCTTTCAGCAACCAGTCGCGCAGCTCACCAATAGTTAGGCAACTAATGGTATTAAACGCGTTTGTATCATGATTATCAATAATAAGACGTGTAACCTCATCCTCTTCATACGGAATAACAACCTCGTTCAGGAAAGTTTTTAAAGGCACGTCAGCCAGTGTGATCTGCGCGGCAACACGTTCCTCGTAAGTATCGGCACTTAAACCAGCCAGCGCATCACCGGTACGGAATGGCGACGCTTTCGCCAACAGCACCCGCAAGTTATCAAACCTGTAAACTTTACCGAGTATGGTGTGCTGGTACATTTAATTAGTGAATTGGAGGATTAGTGAATTAGTGATTTTAGCAT
>JAQBNY010000139.1 GCA_028288315.1 Mucilaginibacter sp. | reverse complement strand
GATGCTGAAAAACGGATTCGTGGGTATTACTCCGGTACATCCACTACAGATTTGACCAGGCTAAACGATGAGATAAAAGTTTTAATAGCCGAAGAATTAAGAAAAGTAGATAAAGCTTTGTATTAAAATTCAAGAGAATAGCATATATATAATATAACACAAGAGTCTTGACTCTTACGTCGTGATTCCTGACTCTCAAAATACCATGACTGATAAATTCATATTTCGATTTGTAGCTGCCGTAACCGTTTTTGTAATTGTTGTGGTTATTGTATTGAATAGACACCTTATACCCGGCCCAGAGGCACCACCTGCATTTACACCATACCTGCCTTTATTAAATGCGTTTTTAAATGGTACTTGCAGTATATTGTTACTGGTATCATTATACAACATCCGTAAAGGAAATGTAACCGCTCATAAACGCCTAAACATTTTAACCTTTTGTTTGTCATCATTATTTCTGGTATCTTATATCCTGTTCCATTATTTAATGAGGAAGGATACCATGTATGGTGATATTGATGGTGATGGCGTATTATCTGCGAGTGAAACTGCCACAGCCGGTGGATTAAGAACATTGTATCTGTCTATCCTTATTCCGCACATTGTACTTGCTGCAGGTGTTTTGCCGCTAATTTTATTAAGTTTTTACCGCGGCTTACAAATGCAGGTAGAAAAACATAAGAAACTGGTAAGATGGGCGTTTCCTATATGGTTATTTGTTACAATATCAGGAGTTGTTGTATATTTGATGATATCGCCCTATTATCATTTTTGATTAGATATTGACATGAAAAAGTTAAAGTTTTTATATCTGTTTTTAGTATTTGGTTTAATGGTATGCAGCGTTGCACCTGTTAAAGCGCAATGTGCCATGTGTACTGCCACTGTAGAAACCAACTCGAAAAGTGGTGCCAGTACAACCAACGGTTTAAATAATGGTATTATGTATTTGCTGGCTGCGCCTTATTTGGCTGTGGCAATAGTGGGGTACATTTGGTATAAAAAATACCGCCGTAAAAATGTTGACCTTAACATGCGTAATGAAAAGCTCAATTTAAATTAAGCCGATTATATTCTTAAGCGCTATCCTTATCCTTCATCTTGTAAATGATACAATCTCATACGCTTGATTTTTTAAAAGAGCTGGTTGAAAATAATAACCGCGAGTGGTTTCAGGTTAACAAAGAACGTTATGATAAGGCCCGTGAAAATGTAATTGTACTTACCACGGATATTATTAGCAAACTGCATCAAATTGACCCAGGTGTTAATGCAGACCTCGACTCTAAGAAATGTGTGATGCGCATTTACCGCGACATCCGTTTCAGCAAAAATAAGACTCCGTATAAAAACAATTTCGGTATTAGTTTGCCTGCTTCAGGTACTAAACTGGGTGGGGTTGAATACTACCTGCACATTCAGCCAGGCAAATCATTTATAGCCGGCGGTTACTGGATGCCCGAAGTGGAACACCTTAAAGCCATTCGCCAGGAAATAGATTACAATGCCGATGATCTGAAGAAAATTATTGATGCACCTCATTTTATCAAACTGTTCGGTGAGTTCAGAAAACAGGATCAGTTAAAAACTGTTCCCCGGGATTATAGTGCCGAAAACCCAAATATTGATCTGCTTAAACTGAAAAGCTTTATTGTTTCCCATCCCTTAAAGGATAAGGAACTGATGAGCCCCAAAGCTGCCGATGAGATAGTTGAGGTATGTAGTAACCTGTATCCGCTTAATGTTTTCCTGAAAAACGCCTTAGCATGATTTTATTAATTAAAAAAATATGAAACTAAAATATTGCCTGTTGGCAGCTATGTTTGTTACTGCATTACATTCATGTGTGGTAATGTCGCCCAAAAAATATAAAGCCCTGGTTGCAGAGCGAGACTCTTTATCTACCCGTTCTGCCAGCTTAGAAGAGGAAGTGGCAAAACTTAAAACGGATACAGCCCGGCTTCACCAGGAAATTGCACAGTTAAAAGGTAATTACAATTCGTTAACTGATAAGTATAACTCATTAAATACCAATTATGATGCCAGCTCATCAAAAGTTACTCAGTTGGCAGGAGATTTACAGAAACGTGAGGCTCGGTTGAAAGAGGTTGAAGAAATACTGAAAAAACGTGATGAGGCGACCAACGCCTTGAGGGATAAGCTATCAAAAGCTTTGTTAGGGTTTCAGGAAAGTGGCCTGTCTGTTGATATAAAAAATGGTAAGGTATATGTATCGTTAACCGATAAGCTGTTGTTTCCATCAGGAAGTATTGTAATTGATGATAAAGGTAAGCAGGCCCTTAAACAACTGGCTGTAGTTTTAAATAAAGAACAAGACATTAACATTGCCGTTGAAGGTCATACGGATGATAAGAAAATAAAGAACCTGGGCCAGATAAAAGATAACTGGGACCTGAGTGTATTACGCGCCACATCCGTATCACGCTATCTTACCGAAGTGGAGAAGATTGATCCGCATAGGCTTACAGCAACCGGTAAAAGCGAGTTCCAGCCGATTGACCCCGCGCAAACTCCTGAAGCATTGGCAAAAAACCGCAGGATAGAAATTGTGCTCACCCCAAAACTGGATGAGCTGTATAATTTGATAAGTAAATAAGAAGTATAAAATCCTCCATAGCATGGGGGATTTTTTTTTCCTTAAAATTTATTTCGAAAAAGAGATGTATATGGGCAAATGGCCTATATTAGTAAAAATTTAATAACCATTATAAATTTATCTGCCATGCCGCAGAATACCAAACATACTTATATACAGATACATCCTGCTGATAATGTTTTAGTGGCATTAGCTGACCTGGCTGAAGGTACCGCAATTGATTTTAATGGCGATCAGTATTCATTGATTACCAACGTTGCTGCCAAACATAAGTTCACAATTGGCCCGCTACATGATGGCGACCCAATATTTATGTATGGTGTGCTGGTAGGTAAAGCTTGTACTGATATACCAAAAGGAGCTGCTATAACTACCGAGAATATCAAACACGCATCCGAGGGATTTAAGCTGGGTACCCGCAAGACCGAATGGACTGTGCCTGAAATTGCTTCAGCCTATCGCGATAAAACCTTTATGGGTTATCATCGTGCAGATGGCTCGGTTGGTACGGCTAATTACTGGTTGGTTATTCCACTCGTTTTTTGTGAGAACCGCAATATAAATGTTTTAAAGGATGCCTTATCTGCCAAACTCGGCTTTGCAAAGCCCCGCGGATATGAAAGCGAGGTTGACAATCTGATAGAAATGTACCAGTCGGGTAAAACCACGGCGGATATTTTACAGGCCAATTTGCAAACATCACCTGAAGGGCATAATTCAAAAAAACTCTTCGAAAATATTGATGGGATAAAATTCCTGAACCATGATATGGGATGTGGCGGCACCCGTACAGATTCTGACGCTTTATGCGGGTTGCTGGCCGGATATATTACGCATCCCAATGTAGCAGGAGCAACCGTATTGAGTCTGGGCTGTCAGCACGCGCAGGCAGGGATACTGCAACATGAAATACAAAAGCGTGATCCTAATTTTAGCAAGCCGCTGGTAATGCTGGAGCAGCAAAAAATAGGTACCGAAACTAAATTATTGCATGAGGCTTTGAAGCAAACCTTTGCCGGGCTGATTGAGGTGAATAAACAACAGCGCCAACCCGCGCCGCTGTCTAAATTATGCATTGGGTTGGAGTGCGGAGGGTCTGACGGCTTTTCCGGAATATCTGCCAACCCAACCTTAGGTTATCTATCTGATATATTGGTGAGTTTGGGTGGAAGTGTTATACTTTCAGAGTTTCCGGAACTTTGTGGGGTTGAGCAGGAGCTAAGTGATAGGTGTGCTGATGAAACTCAGGCCCTGAAATATATGAACCTCATGCGCACCTATAACGCCCGCGCCGAAGCAGATGGGTCAGGATTTTATGCAAATCCTTCTCCTGGCAATATAAGAGATGGTTTGATTACTGATGCCATTAAATCTGCAGGTGCGGCAAAAAAGGGGGGTACATCACCGGTAACCGCCGTACTTGATTATCCGGAAAAAGTGACCAAGCCTGGATTGAATTTATTATGCACCCCCGGCAGCGATGTGGAAAGCACAACCGCCGAAGTAGGGTCAGGAGCTAACGTTGTTTTATTTACAACGGGCCTGGGAACGCCTACAGGAAACCCGATAGCACCGGTTGTAAAAGTAGCTACCAATACCGCCGTATTTACCAAAATGCCCGATATTATGGATATCAACTGCGGTACCATTATTGAGGGCGAGGAAACAATAGCGCAATCGGCAGTGCGAATGCTTGACTATGTGATTGAAGTAGCAAGTGGCATTAAACAACCCAAAGCGGTTATATTAGGGCAAGATGATTTTATCCCTTGGAAAAGAGGGGTTTCACTATAAATTATATTAAATGAAACTTATACGTTACGGCGCTGCCGGCAAAGAAAAAACCGGTGTTATTATTGGCGATACAAAATATGATACATCTGCCTTTGGCGAAGATTATAATGAGCAGTTTTTTGAAACTGACGGATTAAGCAGGCTTAAGCAATTCCTTAATACCAACGAAGGCAAACTTTCAACGATCGCTGATGGTGAGCGTTTAGGCAGCCCTGTTGCAAGGCCTTCAAAGATAGTTTGTAT
>JAQBNY010000117.1 GCA_028288315.1 Mucilaginibacter sp. | reverse complement strand
ATCATTCGCCCATCCTTGAATTGCTTATTCTTGTAATTGTTGCTGCCATACTAGTGCCATTACATCACAAACTTACAGATTGGATGCGCGATAAATTGGTACATCTTCCAAAACCTCAAAAACCTTTAGAGGCTAAGAAGGTACGGATTGATGCAGTCAACAAGCATAATGATCAAAAATTAAGCACTAAGTAATAATAAAATTAAGCTTTAATATTTTTATAAATAAAAAAGGAGTTACCACTCGGCAACTCCTTTTGAGCCTATTAATCAATTATTAAAATTTATCGAAAAATAGTTTAGTTGTTACTTCGTCGCCCCCAATTTTAGATGAGGCATCATTGTAATTGACAGTATTTACGTTTTGTTCGCTAACCGGGTAAGTGAACCTTACCGGGAAATCACTTACGGCACCTGCAGGTGCAGGGAGCTTCGGGTAATCAAGCCTACGGGTCTCTATCCATGCATCCCAACCGCGGTTGTATAAAGCAAGCCATTTTTGATACCCTATTTTTTGTTTATAATTGCCGGTTGCTGTTGCATAGGCTACCGTTGGTTTTACAAGATAAGCTGTAGCGCTGGTACCGGTACCACCCCAGTAGGTAATAGAAGCAGTTATGCCATTTGCGTAATGAACAGCTGCTGTACCGCCAACATTATAACCTCTTTCAACAGCTTCGGCCAAATTTAATTCAGTTTCAGCATAATCAAGTAGCAAGCCAGGAAAATTTGGAGCAGTTAGAGTTGTGCTTGGCTTTGAAAATGCGTTATAACTGTTTTTTGTTCCCGGTATGCCGCCAGAATATTTACCGGAAGCATCAGTAGTAAAATATAACGGAAGTCTTGGATCTCCAGAACTGGTCAAATTATCAACAATGGTTTTTGCTGCAATAAAATCTAACCTGCCGCTTTGTACAAGATCAACCCATACCGGGTTAGTATTTGGTGGATTTAAAGAAAATTTAAAATTAGCGTTGTCATCATTGCTGGTAAATACACCTGCAGCTACCGCCGCTTCAACAACTGTTTTTGCCTTTGCATTATCGGCGTCAGCTAAAGTGATACCCATTTTTAGTTTAAATGTATTGGCAAATTTTTTCCAGCTGGCTATATCACCACCGTAAATCTGATCTGCTTCGCCCATGCTGCCTTCTGCTTCATCAAGATTAGCTATATCGGCATCTAACCTGGTTAACAATGCCAGGTAAACTGTAGTTGCGTCATCAAATTTCGGGAATTTATTATCTATGTTCAGCGCCTCAGTGTACGGTATATTACCAAAAGTTGTTACCAGATAATAATAAGTGTATATCTGCATTATATCAGCAATGGCAACATCATTTTTAACTGTACCCGCCGATAGGGTAGGTGTATTTGTAAAAGTGGTTTTGGCCTGTTCAAATGGTTCTAAAACATCGCGGTATAAAGTGCGCCAGATACCATCAGGGATTGCATTGTCTTTAATATTATACTGACTTTCTGTAATGTAAGTGGTTTCCTGCCATTGCTGTTCAATTAATCTGAAAATGTTAAAATAAACATTTGAAGATCCCATCTGATAGCTTAATGACCTTTGCGCTTCTGTAAACAAAGCACCGCCAGGCACCGTTTGAGGTTGCTTGGGATTAACGTTAAGGCTGGTTATATCTTTTTTGCAGGCGCCAAGCAACAAGAGTGGCAATACTGCTATAATGAATTTTTTCATCAATGTAAGTTTAGAATGTAAATTTGGCATTAAGTGAAACGGTTCTGACAGTTGGATAAGCACCTGATTGATAGCCCTGTAAGTTTCCTGAACTTAAACTTTCTTCAGGATCAGCATGGGGCAAATTTTTATGGATTATCCATAAATTGCGACCTATAAGCGAAAGATCAACACCTTTAACCGGACCTAATTTTGATAATAACTTTTGCGGAAGGCTATATGTAATTTGTGCCTGCCTTAGTTTAACATAACCTGCATCATAAACAAACGCTGCATTTGGGTTATGCTCATAACCATATAAACCCGATCCGGTGTTTTCAACACGGATAGTATTTGGCTGACCATCAGCGGTAATACCGGGTAAAATAACTCCGCCACCCTCTGAAATTGGGCTGCGGGATGGATTGCCTTTATCATTTAAGCGTGCTGTTTCGGGATATAAACCGGTATCAAATCCGTAATAGGTATCAAGAGAGAAAACACTGCCCCCTTTTCTGATATCCACCAGAAAACTTAAAGTGAGGTTTTTGTATCTGAAGCTATTGTTAATACCACCTATCCATTTAGGATTACTATTTCCAATAATATTGTTAGCTGTAGTGGTTTGTACATAATAACCATCGGCATCAATTAACTTTTGCCCGTTCTGATAAACAAAATCAGTACCCCGAATAGTTCCTAAAGGTTGACCTAAGGCCGCGTCAATAGTAACATTGCCCTGGAATGAGCCAATTTGTAGGTTTTTAGCCTGCTGGCCTGTTGCATCCTGGAACAGTGCAAGCACCTTACTGTTGTTTTTGGTAAAGTTTAAATCAATTCGCCATGAAAAATTTTTGCTTCTTAAAGGTGTTCCGTTCAATGAAAGCTCAATACCTTTATTTTGCACGGTTCCTGAGTTAAGGTAGGCCGAGCTGTAGCCGGTTGCCTGTGAAACCGTAACTGGTATAATCTGATCAACCGTTTTATTAATATAATAGGTACCGTCAAAACCAAGGCGGCTATTAAAGAAGGCCAACTCTATACCATATTCAGAACTTGTTGTACGTTCTGGTTTTAACTGCGGGTTATTTTTAGTAATGCCTACAACTGCCTGCGGCACGCCGTTAATAGGTGTGCCAAGCGTATAAGTATCAAATATACTATAAATAGGGGCATCGTTACCAACCTCGGCATAATTAGCTCTTAATTTACCATATGATAACCAGTTTTGCTCTTTTAACAGCTCTGAGAAAACAAAGCCGCCAGATACCGCTGGATAATAGTAGGCATTTTTGCCTTTTGGTAAGGTTGAAGCAACATCACGCCTTAAGGTACCATCAATGGTATATGTGTTTTTCCAGGTTAAGGTTGCTCCGGCATAAATACCGTTAACTTCTCTGCGCTGATCAAGTTCTATAGGAGCCTCTGGCGTGTTAACTGAATTTGATAAAGCATATACCTGCGGTATAATTAAACCGCCGTTTGTAATTCCATAAATATCCTCGAAACGTTGTTTTCTGATATTTGTACCGGCAAGTGCCTTCAGGTTAAAATCGGTACTAATATTTTTATTTACACTGGCAATTAAATCATAATCTGTTTCATTCCAGCCGGTATTCCTTCTTGAATAGCTTGATACTCCTGTTGAACCTACGGCCCTTCTTTCCTCCTGCAGTTGGTTCCAGTTATCAACAGTAACACGGCCTAAAATATTTAACCAACTGGTAGCTTTATAATTGACAAAAATATTACCAAAGTAACGGTTGCGCGTATCGTTTTCATAGTTCTGATAACGGCTAAAGTAAAGGTTGTCCCAATAAATGGCAGTAGGATCATTAAAGTCACTTAAGTTCCAGGTAGCGTTACCATTTTCGCCTTGTGCCAGGCTGTTATAATAAGCATCTTTTAATTGCTTAATATCAGTATTTACCTGCCACCATTGCCTGAAGTTGGTTAAAGTATTCTCAGATGAGTAGCCCGTGCCATACCTGCCTAAACCATCGGTACGAGTATAATCAACCGAAGCACCTGCAGACAATTTGCTGGTAATATTATAGGTGCCTGAAAAATTGACTGCATTTTTTTGGATATTACTGTTGGGTAGTATACCATTGTCATTATTGCGCGTATATCCCAGCTTAAGTGATCCATTATCATTAGCGTTGGTAATAAAAATACTTTGACTGTTAGTAACCGGCTTTACAAAAAATGTTGACGGATCATTTGCAGCAGCAACCCATGGAGTAGCTTGACCATAAGTTGGTAGTCCCTTATAAAAGGCATTCCACTGGTAAACTTTTAGGTTAGGGTCAAATCTTGCACCATATGATGCATCTTCAGTTAAAGGAGTAATTAAGTCAGGTGTACCATCACCATTAACATCTCTGTACCAGAAATACCCAGATGGGTCCTCATAATAAGGGCCATAACCACCACCATATTCTTTCTGATATTTTGGAAAGGTAGACTTATCAATTGATCCAACCCCAACACTGGAATTAATAACAATACCAAACCCTTTTCTGGCTTTTTTAGTTGTGATTAAAATTACACCGTTTGCACCTTGTGAGCCATATAATGCACTGGCAGCGGCACCTTTCAAAACCGTAACAGATTCAATATTGTCTGGATTGATATCCTGTATAGGGCTTCCATAATCATACCCACCACGGCCTGTTCTTTGATCGGTTGAGTTTAATGTTGAGCCTGACGGCGCACCGTTGTTAAATGGAACACCATCAACCACAAATAATGCCTGGTTGGAGTTGAATATAGATTTTGCACCACGGATAACCACGTTAGTTGAAGAACCCAGCCCGTTATTTTGCCTGATTTCCAATCCGGATACTTTTCCTGATAAGCCTTCAACAAAATTTGATGATCGTGTTTTGCTAACGTCTTCGCCTGAAACCTGCTGGGCCGCATAAGCTTGTTGGTTACGCGTTCTGGTTAAACCAAGGGCACCTTGTACAAGCACTTCGCCCAACTGCCTGCTTTCTGACGTTAAAACAACGTTTAGAGTAGGACCTGTAACCGGTACCGTTTGTGTAGCATAACCAATAAAACTAAATGTTAAAGCAGTGCCTTGTGGCACAGTCAAGGTAAACCTGCCGTCTGTTGTGGTTTGTGTACCTGTTGTTGTACCTTTAATTCCAACGCTTACTCCTGGAATTGGTAAACCATCCTCTTTAGCAGTAACTCTTCCGGTTACTGCAATGTTTTGTGCAAATAACTGTGGTAAAGACAGACATAAAATGCACAAAGCAGTTAGTATACATTTTTTCATGAATAATTAATTAATTATTAAAAGTTAGAGTAGTTACGAACATTTATTTAAATGAAATAAAAATCAATACATGTAACATTTCGTTTGTGAAAATTGTTATTAATTATTAATATAAATTTATAATATTTATTTTACACTTCATTGTATATCTTATAGCTTTTTTAACATTTAATTTATTTAAAGCCGAAGACCGAGTCTTTTGTGATATTTATATACAATTTAGACATGGCATTGACCGGCTCTTTAAATAAGCTTATAAAAACGCTTAAGTATATATCCTCTTCCACTTTATTATTAGTCTAAATGAATCAAGAATCTATCAATGTAACATTTGATGACCAGCTGATAACCAGCTTAAGTGATGAGTTCCTTAATTAAAGAAAGAACAATTTTAGTTCTTGCTCATATAGCTGCTGTTTACCAGTAATATATGTTTCAATTACTTGTGTAAGTTTTGTAGTTAAATAATAAAGCCTCCAAACTCTCGCAGTTCGGAGGCCTCCCTAATTAACTCTTGATCTTTTAACTAACACTGTGTATGAGACTACTAAGTAAAGTATTTAAAAACCTAGCCACAAGGATTGTATCATTATGTATACCAAGCTGTGTAAGTGTGAAGTACAAAGAAAATGAGTGAATAATGGAGGTTATACCATGTCATAATCGGTAATCAGCTAATAATAAGTTGTTAACTTGCTTGAAATTAATATAAACTACCTATATTTATATACTTTGAGGTAACAACTAAACTTATTTCTTAAAATAGAATAGCACATTATAATGAAGCACCATGGGCAAACGGTCGAGTATATTATTCGTAAAAGAGGCCATAATATTAGCGATCTTGCTAAATCATTAAATGTAAGCCGGAGAACATTATATAATTGGTTTAGCCAACCAAGGCTTAGATTAGATATTATATATAGTATAGGAAATGTTATAGGGCATAATTTTTCAGTTGAGTTTCCGGAAATGTTCTTACCCAATCAATTTGAGGCTTTTCAAAAGCACGATTTAAGCGATGAATTGATAAGTATCAAATGGAAAGATAAATATATGGCTTTGTTGGAAAAGTATAATTCTGAATTATTAAACAGAGCAATAAAACTTGCTTCATCAAATCTGTTCAATACACCCAACTAATATAGCGTTTCTTCAAAAGTTTATTATGTTGTTTTGTTTTGGAATTTAATAATGATTACCACCGTTTCTTATAGGGTTATCCATTAAATCCAGAACGTGTTTCACGTTTAAATTAATTTTCTGATTTTGTAAAATCAGGTGGAAAAATAAGTAGTGCTTGTTTTTGATGACATATTTCATTTTTTATTTCGCTTGCACCAAATAGCTTTTTAAAAATATTATGGTGGTAGTGAACCATGGCAAGCATATCAGCACCAGATTCACTGCAAAAGCGGTCAAGATTTGAAACCACATCCTTTCCATGAATGTCATGATAGGTAAGGCCGAATTGTTTTAAACCACTTATATTTCTTTTAAATTCAATTTCATCCATAATGTACCCAAAGCTTTTTTGTTCCTTCAAACCAATATGCACAGCGTCTATTTTAAAATCAAGAACTTGTGCTAAAACAATCAGATAATTAAGGGCCTGAATATCATTTTTCTGATAATTGGTGGCGAAAACCACTTTTTTTAGATGTTTAATTTCAGAATCCGGAGGTATTATTATTACCGGCTTATTTGCATGATCAATTACTGTTTGAGTTTCACTTCCGCTTAACAGGTGGTCAAAAAAGCTACCCATGCGAGAACCCATAACAATTAATTCAATATCTTTTTGCTTTAATAAGTCTTTTACATTTTCTCCCAAGTCGCCTTCACCGGTTTGGATGTGTACAGAAGGACGGTATTCATAATTAAGCCCTTCCATCTGTTGTTTAAGCTTCTGTGAAAGTTCATTTAATTCTCTATTACTTTCCTCTTCAAACACACTTACAGCTTCAGGCACATAAGGTCCTCCTGTGTAATAAGGAGTTACAGGCGCCATATGATAGGTATAATAAAGTAATAAGCCAGCTTGCATTTTTTCAGCTAAATACACAGCGTTTGCCGCAGCATGTGCAGCGTTTGCTGAAAAATCCGTTAATACCAAAATCTTTTTCATGATAATGATTTTCAATTAGTAATGCTATAAAAGCTGTTTTGAATAAGCATTAGCAAATATTAGGATAATAATTTAAGCTAAAAATGACCATGGTCAAGCAGGAATTTGATAATTGACACCTTTAATTAAAATGCATATTATTAAAGCGATGAATTAGTAAGAATAAAATGGGGCGAACCTGTGTACGCAGGGATGTATGATACATCCAATTAAGTTTTACTCCAAATCTTGACTCATGACCAAATTTATTCCTTCGCTTATAATGTCACGTAATGTATAAATATGCCTTCTTTGATAGGCAATCAAAAAGTCTGCTTCGCCTTTTTTAAAAGCATACATTCTATTTTCTTTTGTAAGGTTGAAAGAAGGGTCATTAGCAAAGTTTAAGTAGAGTGATTGGGAATCATAATAGTTTTCTCGTTTCCTTAAGGAAGGATATTTATTACCCATGTAAATTCCGGTTATATAATCTGTAAATAGAACTTGTTGCAAAAAAGAAAGGTTTAATTTGTATTTTTTAGCTACTATCCATGCAAATTGATGGGTAAGATTAATTAATATATTATTCTTTAAAGTTTGGTTTGTTTCTGCCTGTAGCATATTAAGATCCAGGTAAATATTATCATTCTGAAAATTAGGTTTAATTAACTCTTTTGAAAAAGTAGTTACGGTATCGTAATAATAACATGCAGGTGTGATGAAAAAATATGCTGACAGTGAGCGGAGTTCATTTTTAACTAAATGATTTACTGCAGTATCAGGTGCAGAAGTATAAAAAAAATATTTATTAGTTAACGCAGATGAACTTGTGTTGTTAACATATTGAAATGACTGGGCTGTAACTCCGATGCAAATTATATTGCATAAAATAAGTAAAATATATGGCTTCATGAATATATGTTTTCCTGAAGCTATATATATGATCTAAAAAAAAATACTCTTTACAACATATGTATATTAAAATGAGTAATTGATATTAAAAATTACAC
>JAQBNY010000108.1 GCA_028288315.1 Mucilaginibacter sp. | reverse complement strand
ATATCATGAAACCATTCTTTAGGTTCGGAGCCATCAGGCATCGGATTATCCCAGGCATAAATAGTATTGGTTTTACCCATTACAAAGCCCCAGTTAAGGGCACCAACATTTTCCTGTTTCAACATAGGCATAACATTGCTGAATTTACTACCACGCGTACGGGCCATGTATTCAGTACATATTAATGGCTTACCATGTGTTTTTAATAACTGTATAGTTTTTTGGTGCGATTTTTCGTCGGTGTAATCATGGTAAGTAATAATATCGGAATTTAATACTTGCGAGGCATTCAGCTTTTCAAAGTTCCAATCCCACAAACCAACAGATATGGGCTGATCGGGATTTACGGTACGTGCCCAGCCAAAGATCTGCATAAGCAAACCCATAGACTTATCCTTTTTGCCGCGATTCCCCGGCTCGTTGTACAGGTCCCACAGCAGTATGCGCTTGTCATGCTTAAAGGTGGTCATAACATCTTTAACATATGCTTCAAGCATAGCGGTTTCACCTTGTTTTGATAGCCTGTTACCGGGGTCCTGCAGCCAGCCCGAATTATGGATACCTATTTTTGGCGCTGGTTGTAAACCAATTTTGGCATCGGCGTTCCAGCAATCATCAAAAAATACAAACATGGTTTGTATGTGGTGCTTATTAGCGATGGCAAGGTATTGGTCAACGCGTTTTTTAAAGCCTGGTTTATCCTGTTGCCAGGCAAGGCTGTATAAAAACACCCGCATGGTATTAAAGCCAATACCTTCGGCATAACCTAATTCTTTATCTATCGTTGCGGGGTCAAAGGTATCAGCCTGCCACATTTCCAGCTGATTAATAGCAGTACTGGGGATAAAATCAGCACCACTCATCCATTTATGCTGCGCATACCAGCTATTTGCTTTAGTTACTGACCATACTTTGCCAACGGCCGTTTTTTGTGCAAAGGCGTTAGTAGTTAATGTAGCCGTTAATAAAACCGCAGCAAGTAGTTTAAAGAATTGGTTTTTCATGAAGTAATATTAGGTAAAAGTAAATATAGCAAAGTTTCGATAGGGTAGTTGAATTTACTACATAGGCCACAAAGTATTGATCAGAATTATCTGAAAATACTTTTAATACGATTACCTGATTAACTCCTTGATTAACCCTTTTTACTCAATATAGCTTTCCAGTATTTTGAAGCCTGATGTGGTTTTCAGTTCTATCTTATCAATAGTTTTTGGCAGCAGTATACACTCGCCCATTTTTACCGGATAAGCCAGGTTGTTGTGTTTAATGGTATACTCACCGCCAACGCAAACGTGTATCACAAATGAATCAAGAGCCGAGTAATCCTTTTCGGTACCGTGGGTAAACTCCATTATATTGGTGGTAAAGTATGGACATTTAACCACCTCAACAGCCTCATCTTTTTTATGTTGATACTTGGTTTTGTACTCCGGGTAGTGTTTGTAATCTATAGCAGCAAGCGCTTCTTCTGTATGCAGTTCGCGTTTGTTGCCTTTATCATCTACACGGTCAAAATCATAAATACGGTAGGTTATGTCTGATGTTTGCTGAATTTCGGCTATCAGTAAACCCTTGCCAATAGTGTGTACACGGCCGGCTGGTAAAAAGAAAACATCTCCCGCTTTAACATCTTCCCTGTTCAGGATATCCATAATATGGCCGCTGTTTAAAGCTTCAACATATTCCTTCTCATTCATTTCGCGGTTGAAACCAGCAATAAGCGTAGCACCGGGATCAGCCTCTATTACATACCACATTTCGGTTTTACCAAAAGAATTATGGCGTTTTTTTGCCAGTTCATCATTTGGGTGTACCTGCACGCTTAGGTCATCATTAGCATCAATAAACTTAACCAGTAAAGGGAAAATGTTACCGAAATGGTCATACACCTTTTTACCCACCAGTTCATCCTTAAACTGCTCTAAAAGGTTAGCCAATGACTGGCCTTTCAGCTCGCCATTATCAACAACCGAAACATCAGATTTTACGCCGGATATTTCCCATGTTTCTCCACAGTTAGGCAGGTTGCCTATATTTTTATGCAGATAGGTTTCAATTTTATGGCCGCCCCAAATCTTGTCTTTAAATATGGTTTTGAATTTTAATGGATATAATGATGACATGGTAGTATGTTTAAGCCGCTAAGTTAAATATTTTGGGAAGCAGGAAACAAAGTTTTGCTAAAATCAATAAAACAACAACCATTTTACCCTATGACCACAGCAATAAAAAACAGGTTACAAACAAAAAGCTCATCCTTTTGAGATGAGCTTTATATTTAGTTAAGCAAGATTTACTTACCTAATTTTACTTTTAAGTTTTCGTTTATAGCTTCCAAAAACTCTTCGGTGTACAGGTAATCGGTACCGTGCGCTACTTTTGGTTTTATGGTGATGGCCAAATCTTTGGTCATTTTACCGCTTTCAACAGTTTCAATACAAACCTGCTCTAAAGTTTTGCAAAAGTCTACCAGTTCCTGGTTGTTATCCAGTAAACCACGGAACTCTAAACCACGTGTCCATGCAAAGATAGATGCAATTGGGTTAGTTGATGTTGGGCGGCCTGCCTGATGCTCACGGTAGTGGCGGGTAACTGTACCGTGGGCAGCTTCGGCTTCCATTACGGTACCATCAGGTGTAACCAAGGTTGAGGTCATTAAACCTAATGAACCAAAGCCTTG
>JAQBNY010000297.1 GCA_028288315.1 Mucilaginibacter sp. | reverse complement strand
AAAAAAATTTGCCGGTTAAAAAATAATTACTAATTTTATGAGCATAAAAATACTAACAATTTTAGCAATTCCAAATTTTTATGTCAAATATTTCATCAAATATTAAATTCCTTAGAAAAAAGAAGGGGTTAACACAACAGCAATTCGCTGACCAGGTAGGTATAAAACGCTCATTGGTAGGCGCTTATGAAGAAGAGCGTGCCGAGCCGAAGTATGAACTACTAAAAAATTTAGCATTGTTTTTTGATGTGTCAATTGATGATTTTATTAATGAAACCATTAATGAGAAGTGGGTGCCTAAACCAAAAGGCAATCCTGCAAACCTAAGAGTGCTAAGTATTTCTGTTGATAAAGATGATAATGAAAATATTGAACTGGTACCTTTAAAGGCCAGCGCTGGTTATTTAAACGGTTATGCCGATACGGAATATGTGGCTCATTTACCAAAGCTTTACCTGCCTATGTTTAAACAAGGTACTTACAGGGCATTTGAAATTAAAGGCGACTCGATGCTGCCATTAGTATCAGGTACTATAATAGTGGGTGAATACCAGGAAAACTGGGCAGATGTTAAAGCCGGCGAAACCTATGTGATTATATCTAAAAGTGATGGCATTGTATATAAACGCGTAGGCAATAAATTTAAAGAGAATAAAAAACTGAAACTAATATCAGATAATCCGGTTTACGAGCCTTATGACATTAACGGCGAAGACGTATTAGAAATTTGGAAAGCTAAAGCTTATATATCAACCCATATGCCCATGCCAACCCCCGAGCCTACTATGGAAAGTTTAACCAGCATGATGGCGCAAATGCAACGTTCTATAGCTAATTTAAAGAGCAACAATTAAGTTACACACTGGTTATTAAACTATTGCGCCTTATCTTTATCATAACATCAATAGAAAACTAAATTAAAATAGAATGAAAAAAATTATGTTGATCTGCATGTTCCTTGTTGGAATTACAGCAGTAAGCCGCGCACAAGGCGGACAAAGAATGAGTGCTGCCGATAGGGTTAAGCAAATGAAAACAGATCTTAAGTTAACTGACGACCAGGCAACCAAAATCACTGTTATTTATGAAGCGCAAGCCAAATCAATGGATAGCATTCGCAACGCCGGTGGCGACAGAGCCGCAATGCGCCCATTAACGCAGGCTGCCAATGAAAAAATTAAAGCAATTTTAACTGCTGACCAAGCTGCTGCCTGGCAAAAACAAATGGATGAAAGACGCGCCCGTCAAAACGGTGGCGGTGGTACTCC
Source organism: Mucilaginibacter sp. (assembly GCA_028288315.1). GTDB lineage: Bacteria > Bacteroidota > Bacteroidia > Sphingobacteriales > Sphingobacteriaceae > Mucilaginibacter. The sequence continues at coordinate 3,538 of JAQBNY010000297.1, read as the reverse complement.
TCCCCCAAATAAGTAATTCTATAAAATTATTGAATTATAAAAAAGCGGCTCTCAAGCCGCTTTTGTTATTTTTACACAAATTTACAGTCCATTGAGATCAGCAGATACCTATATACAAAGCAAGCTGGATGAAAGAACATCATCAGGTATTTACCGTGCACTGAAACCCGAAAGCAATCTGATAGATTTTTGTTCTAACGATTACCTTGGCTTTGCACGTTCATTGGCTTTGAGGGAAAGTATTGCCCGGGAGATTAGTATATACCCGCAAAACTTAAACGGCTCTACGGGGTCAAGGCTCATATCAGGCAATTTAATTTACACTGAAAATTTGGAGCGGCAAATAGCAGCATTCCATAAAAGTGAGGCCGGGTTGTTATTTAATTCGGGGTATGATGCAAACGTGGGCCTATTTTCATCTTTACCGCAAAAAGGGGATACGGTAATACATGACGAGCTGATACATGCCTCAATTATTGACGGTGCACGCTTAAGTCATGCCAACCGGTATACTTTCCGCCATAATGATTTGGATAGCCTGGAGGGCAAGCTTAAGCAGGCTAAGGGGATTTGTTATGTAATAATAGAAAGCATTTACTCAATGGATGGAGACATTCCTCCTATTATTGACATATTACAACTAACCGAACAATACAACGCGCATCTTATTATAGATGAAGCTCATGCTGTAGGTTTGTATCCATCCGGATTAGTTACACATTTGAACTTACAGGATAGAGTATTTGGCAGAATAGTAACATTTGGAAAAGCGTTGGGTTGCCATGGAGCCATTGTGCTGGGAAACAATCTGCTAAGGCAGTACCTGGTAAATTTTGCACGGTCGTTTATTTATACTACGGCGGCATCCTTTCATCAATTAGCTTCAATTAAAATGGCTTATGAATTATTAGAGAATGCCAATGATGATATAGGCCAGCTAAAAAACAACATCAGCCTGTTTAAGCAGGGCATCAACCCAAACCCGGCTTATCGCTTGCTTAATAGCGATAGCGCCATACAATGCCTGCTGTTAAACAGTAACACCAAAGCAAAGCAAGCAGCCGGGCACTTACAAAATACAGGGTTTGATGTACGCGCTATATTAAGTCCTACTGTGCCACAAGGCACCGAGCGCATCAGGGTGTGTATACATTCTTTTAATACTACTGCAGATATAGACCGACTAACCGCAACTATAAATACTTTCATTAATGCAGAATAAGCCATTATTTGTTACCGGAATTGGTACCGGGATAGGAAAAACATTAATATCGGCCATATTGGTTGAAAAAATACAGGCCGATTACTGGAAACCAGTACAGGCCGGTGACCTGGATGATTCTGATACAATAAAAGTTAGACAACTGGTGAGCAATAGCACATCTGTATTCCATCCCGAAACTTATCGCCTGACTCAACCCTACTCGCCTCACAAATCGGCAGCGCTGGATGGTATTACAATTGATGAACAAACTATCGTGCTACCTCAAACTAATAACAGGCTGATAATAGAAGGCGCAGGCGGATTAATGGTTCCTTTAAATGACCATTTTTTGATGATTGACCTGATAAAACAATTTAACGCCGAAGTAATACTGGTTTCGCAAAATTATTTGGGCAGCATTAACCATACACTCCTATCTATTGAAGCTCTAAAGCAACGCGATATCCCCATAAAAGGTATAATATTTAATGGTGAAGAGAATACTTCAACCGAGGATTATGTTTTGGCCTATACACAAATACCATTATTGGGAAATGTGCCTGTTTCGCATGAGATTAATCAAAGGTTTGTTATTGAAGCAGGTAAACTAATTAATCTATAGATAGCTACAACGAGTTATAATAATTCATAAGCTGTGAAACCTGAACAGTAAATATTAAGTTTGCTGATAAAAGATCGCATCTTATACCATCACACAAATCTCTATAAACATGAAGAATATTACAGTTATAGGCTCGGGCACAATGGGTAATGGCATTGCCCATGTTTTTGCGCAAAACGGGTATAGTGTATCACTGGTAGATATTAATGATGCTGCTTTACAAAAAGCTCTGCAAACTATAGCCGGTAATCTTGACAGGCAAATAAAAAAGGGGACAATTGACGAAGCTGCAAAAACAGCCACTCTTAATAATATAAAAACCTATACCGATGCATACGAAGGTGCTTCAAATGCCGACCTGGTGATTGAAGCGGCTACTGAGAACCGTGAGATAAAACTAAAACTGTTTAAACAACTGAGCGAGATTTGCAAACCAAATGCAATACTGGCATCAAACACATCATCCATATCCATAACAGAAATTGCCGCCGTAACAACCAACCCGGGCAACGTTATAGGCATGCACTTTATGAACCCCGTACCTGTAATGAAGCTTGTTGAGGTAATACACGGTTATGCTACTACTGATACGGTTACTAAAACCATAATGGAATTGTCTGAGCAATTAGGTAAATCGCCGGTTGAGGTGAACGATTATCCCGGTTTTGTGGCCAATCGTATTTTAATGCCTATGATAAACGAAGCTATTTATACCTTGTATGAAAGCGTGGCCGGTATTAATGAGATTGATACAGTTATGAAATTAGGTATGGCCCACCCTATGGGACCACTGCAACTGGCTGATTTTATTGGGCTTGACGTTTGCCTTGCTATATTAAATGTATTGCATAAAGGTTTTGGCAACCCAAAATATGCTCCTTGTCCGCTATTAGTGAATATGGTAACCGCCGGGCACCTGGGTGTAAAATCGGGCAGTGGGTTTTATAAGTATACAGCAGGTAGCAAAGATTTAGTAGTGGCAGATAAGTTTGCTTAAGAGATTATTTAAAGGTGTAGCTAAAAAAATGTCTGTCGGCGAATAGCTGCTTCCCTGCGTTCAGCATGACATATTTGGTTATATGGGTCATGCTGAGCTTGTCGAAGCATTGCGAGGTGGGCCATTGCGCACGTCCTTCGACAAGCTCAGGATGACCCGGCAAATGTCATTTCCCTTTCAGAATCCAATGGATTTAATAACTCAGCATGACAAATTTTAAACGATAGAGGCTAACTAAGTTGCTCTATCAACTCATCCGCCTGATCAACCGTTATTATTATCTATGCAGATGCTAGCGAAGTTCTAATCTGCACATTCGCATATCTGCACATCTATAATTACATCCTCTCTGGTACTTCAATCCCTAACAGGCCCATGCTTTTGCTTATAACTTTTGCTGATGCTGCTGATAGCTGCAAACGGAACTGTTTTTGGCGTTCTTCCTCTGCCTGTATTATGGGTTTTTCGTGGTAAAACTTATTATATGTTTTAGCCAGTTCATACACATAGTTGGCTATCACTGCCGGGCTATGGCCTGCTGCTGCTTCTATAATAGTTTCAGGGAATTTGCTTAAGGTTACAATCAGGTCGCGCTCTATGCCATCAAGCTCAGCAATATCATTAGCGCTGTTTTCTATTGTGTAATTAGCCTTACTTAATACCGATTTGATACGGGCATGCGTATACTGTATAAACGGCCCGGTATGTCCCTGAA
>JAQBNY010000080.1 GCA_028288315.1 Mucilaginibacter sp. | reverse complement strand
TCTTCTTTTCCTTTGTGAGGGCTGAAACGTTCTTTTCATGGCTATATTTTATTCTTTATTCTACTTCTTCCGTTTTAAAAACAAGAGTGCAAATGTAGCCTTTTTTTTAGTTTTTTCAAATACAAATATGGTTATTTGATAATGTGTATTTATCAACATTATAAACATATATATTTAAGCATGAAATTTACCGCTATTTTAATATTGATATTATCACCATTATTTGTCTTGTGCCAGGAGCCTATGGCTCAACATTACAAGGTATATAATACTATTAAAAAGAGTGCCGCAACCCTTGATGATATTATAAAGGACATGGACAAAGCTGATGTGTTATTTTTTGGTGAAGAGCATAACGACTCAACCGGGCATTACCTGGAACAAGTGTTGTTTAAAAAACTGGCTGACAAATATCCGACTAAAACAGCACTATCAATGGAAATGTTCCAAACCGATTGCCAGACCATTTTAAATGAATACCTGGCTGGTTTTATCAGCGAGAAAAACCTTATCAATGAGGGCCGCGCATGGAAAAACTATAAAGATTACCGCCCAATGGTAGAGACAGCAAAAGCGGCACATTTACCTGTTATTGCAGCCAACGCTCCTACACGCTATACCAACATGGTTACTCGTTTGGGTTTAACCGACTTACAGAAGCTGGATGCCAAAGCCAAAACATGGTTACCTCCCCTGCCAATTGATACTGCTACCGGGCCATATTATGAAAAATTTGCAACCATTATGGGTGGCCACAGTGCCATGGGCGATTTAAAGATATATCAATCACAAAACTTATGGGATGCTACCATGGGCTACTCTATAGCGCAGTTTTATAAAGCAAATAAAGGCTTTAAGATATTTCAGGTTAATGGCGGTTTTCATAGCGAAGAAAAATTGGGTACCATAGCACAGCTAAAAAAATATGCTCCTAATGTTAAAGTGATAAACATTGGGACGTACGCCGATGATAGCTTTGATAACCCCGACTGGGCCAAGTTTGCCAGGTTTGGCGATTATATTATCCTTACCGATCCTAAATTGCCAAAGACGTATTAATGGGAATTTGCTAAAGAAGGAGTGTTTTAATCATTTTCCGGACTAAGTAAAGCGGCCAGTTTCTTAGGCGCAGTTTCAATATAGGCGGTTTTCAATATATCAGTAAGCATATCCTCACGTATTGTTTGCAGGTTAATTATAGTCCACCCCTGTTTGCCCCATTTGTTAGATACCGGATATATAACCGTATTATCAAATGCCGAAAACACATCCTGATCAATAGCTGAAAGTTTTACACATGCAGTGCTGTTTTTAATATCAAGTGTAGCGAATATCTTTTTATTAATTCTGAAAGATGTTTTTTCAAAATGAGGAGCTTCGGTTACCCCGGGGAGAGAAAATGCTAATTGGCGGAATGTTTCAATATTAAGCATAACGGTGAATTACTTCTTAGCTGCTAATATATCGCGTATATCTATAAGCAGCAGTTCTTCTTTAGTTGGTGCAGGTGTAACCGTTGGCGCCACAGCCTCTTTCTTTTTAAACCTGTTAATAGCAGTTATAATCATAAATAGCGAAAAGGCAATAATCAAAAATGAAATTACCTGCGATAAAAAGTTGCCATATTTAATGGCCGTACCAGGTACAACCAACTGGCTTAAGTTAGATAGATTTGCCGCTTTTAAAGCAGGCGTTAAAACTGCAGGCGTAATAATATCCTCAACAAGAGAAGTTACTATTCTACTGAAGGCAGCGCCTATAACTACAGCTATGGCTAAGTCCATAACGTTGCCTTTAACGGCAAACTCCTTAAACTCTTTAACAAATCCCATAATGTATTTTTTGTGTATTTAAAGTTATTAAATAATTATGAGCATATTGAAACAAAATGAGGGTAAAAAACATTTACAACCTAAATACCCTCTTCAAGTAATTTTTAAACTTTAAGGTAATTGGTGTATTTTTGACCTCGTCTACAATTATGCTTAAACAAAATCTACAGCAAAAACTTTTACAAAAACTTTCTCCGCAGCAAATACAATTTATAAAACTGCTGCAGGTGCCTACGGTATCATTAGATACCCGTATAAAAGAAGAGCTGGAGGAAAATCCTGCGCTTGAAGATATTAGTTTAACCAACTTAAACGAACCCGAAGAACAATACCCTGATCGCGACCCTGATGAAGACACCTACAATAGTGATGAGGAAAAGGGAGAAATGGATGAGTTTAATATTGACGATTACCTGCAGGATGATAGCATTAACGACTATGGATCGCGCTATGACCAAAACGGTGAGGATGAAGACGAGCGCAAAGAGATACCCATTGCAGTGCAAAGCTCATTTTTTGAAAGCTTGCAGGCACAACTGGACTTGCTACCACTATCAGATAAAGATTTTAGTATAGGTAAACAGATAATTGGCAGTTTAGATGATGATGGCTACCTGCGCAGATCCATTATGTCGCTTACTGATGACCTTGCATTTTCACAGAATGTAATGGCTGATGATGAAGAGGTTGAGGACATGCTAAAGGTAATACAAAGCTTTGACCCTCCCGGTGTTGGCGCACGCAGTTTGCAGGAATGCCTGCTAATACAGTTGCGCCGTAAGGACCCTAACGATCCTATTATTAAAAAGGCCATACTGGTGGTTGAAAACTACCTGGAAGAGTTTACCCGCAAGCATTACGATAGGCTGGAACGCTCTTTAAACATGACCTCGATTGAGTTGCGTGGCGTGGTGAATGAGATATTGAAACTAAACCCTAAACCGGGTGATAGTAACGAGGTAAGCACCAAACAAATGCAGGTGATACCTGATTTTCATATCAGTAACAACGATGGCTTTTTAATGCTTACCTTAAACTCAAAGAATGCGCCGGAGCTAAAAGTGAGCCGCTCTTACCAGGAGATGTTTCAGCATTATGATAAGGCTGCGCAAAAAGATAAAAAGCTAAAGGAAGCGGTGCAATTTGTAAAACAAAAGCTTGATTCGGCCAAGTGGTTTATTGATGCAATAAAGCAACGGCAGCAAACTTTGCTGAAAACCATGAATGCCATCATGCAATACCAATATGATTTCTTTTTAACCGGCGATGATAAAAACCTGAAACCAATGATCCTTAAGGATATAGCAGACAGGATAGGTATGGATATATCAACCGTATCACGCGTGGCTAACTCCAAGTATGTACAAACCGAGCATGGCACTTTCCTGTTAAAATCTTTCTTCTCTGAAGCCATACAAACCGAGAGCGGCGAAGAGGTTTCGAACAAAGAGGTAAAGAAGATACTGGAAGAACATATTGGCAAGGAAGACAAACGTCATCCGTTAGCCGATGAAAAGTTAACAGACATTCTTAAAGATGCCGGCTACAATATTGCCCGCCGTACCGTTGCCAAATACCGCGAACAAATGAATATCCCGGTAGCAAGGTTGAGAAAAGAACTTTAAGCTTCGCAGAACCAAGAGATAAGATTAGGCCCTTTAAATTTATTAAAGGGCTTTTCTTTTACCTATGATCTTGGTTCTTGTCTCTTGTTTCCTGCCTCTAAAGGTTACCACCCATGCTGTGGTCTGGTTAGTTTATAGCGGTTATTGAGTAATATACCTATGACAATTTCATGCGTGCCATTACTTACTGTGCGCAGGGCCGATGTTGTAATATCATAAGAGTACCCTACGTTTACAAACGAACTTAAGTTAAAGCCTGCCAATGCCGCATATGAATCATCCTTGCGGTATGATCCACCGAACCAAAACCTGTCACGGAAGGACATCTTTAAATTAAGATCAAAAGTTGTAGGAACAGGCTGTATAAATTTTAGCAGTGCCGATGATAAAAGTGAAACATCATCACACAGAAAAACCCTGTATCCGCCCGTTAAAAAGTGAGGAACTGTTTTACTTTGATTGGCGGTATTACCTGTAGTAATGTATAAGTTTTGAGGTAGTATTTGTTGTGCCGATACACCCACGTAGTAATTAGATGAGTATGCCCATATACCTATCCCCATATCGGGTTTCCATTGGCTGGCATTTAAATTATTAATGGTTGGGTCATTAGTATTCTCAAGAGTTATTAATGCTGTATTTAAATTAATATGGCTTACCCCTGCTGCCACACCAACTGCCAGGTTTAATTTGCTTGTAATACCTAAATGGTAGGCATAGGTTGCGTTAATATTTGTTTGTGTAATTGGGCCTGCTTTATCAGAAACTAACGTAAAGCCAATGCCATGATGCGGCTCAGACGTGCGATAATCCTGCGTATATAGCCTGCTTTGCGGATATTCGCCACCTGAAGAAGGAAAAGCCGAAGCATCGCCCTGTACAAAATCTGTACCTATAGGTGCGTTTATACGAAAGTAGCTGGTTACCGGTGCACCTTCAAGGCCCGACCACTGGTTACGGTAAACCAACTTAACATCGGTATAATTTTCAAAACCGGAACCGGCCGGGTTTAACAGGTAAATAT